>CAZSVD010000301.1:0-22682 GCA_964610145.1 uncultured bacterium
TACTACTAATGCACCGACAGGTCGCCCTAGTTTATTGTATGCAAGAAATAAGGTTCTTTTTCTTGTTAGACCAACACTTTTGTATATATCATCTAGGCCAAGCAACTCAATGTCTCTTCCATCAAACTCTTCAGCTTTAAAGTAAACCTCACTATGATTTTGCTCCAAAAATGTCTTAATATCTCTTGGGTCATCGTTAGTTCACTCCAAAACATCGCAAATGGACGGATCCTCGATTTTCAGCCCCCGGCTGATCAGATAATAAGCGAACTCTTTGACACATCTCGATTCTTTGTTTATCGCCGCTCCTAATAACCCAAAAACTTTATTTGCATATTTGTTGGTAGGCCTATACCAATTCTGAAACGACTGATAGGGTTTATTTTTCGATTCATTTATAACTTTTGTCTGAGTCGCCAACATAAGCATAAGAGGGTAAGCCGCGTGCCCAGTCCCGATTAAATGCTGAGAAACCCAACCGGAATAAGTTGTTCTCCAATTGCATATAGATGCCCACGAATTAGTCTTAGCATCCGCCACCGTAGCAATCCAAAACACGTCTTCACCTAACTTCAATGCTTTTCGCCAACAATCCTCAACTATCGGCAAATACGGGGTTAGTTTTCTTTTTTTACTAGGATAGAAGAAACCTGTCTTGGCATACCACCAAAATAGCTCTTCCGGCGTAACAACATTTATCTTCGCATTAATACTTTCAAACGAAAGCCTATGCGTGGTTTTCGCCTCTTGATTATCTATAGATTGCTTATCGATGATAAAGTCGAAGCTTTTATCGAGTGGCCTAACAAGCTCAGAGGAAGAATGCTCATCAAAAAAAATTTTTGCCGCAACACATCGATTTAACCTTCTTATTAAATCAGCTGCTTCAAACGGCTTAGACACATAGTTAAAAGCACCAAATTCAAATGCCTTCTGACGAGCGTCTTGATCTGCATAGCCTGTTAAAAAAATAACCTGTTGAGCCAAAATCAACCCTTCACTTTCCAGCCCTCTGATTCTTTTAAGCAACTCTGTCCCGCTAAGTTGTGGCATGCGAATATCTAAAAGAAGGCAATCATATTTATCATCACGAATAAGCCGCAAAGCATCTAAAGGATTATTACACGTATCAACCATCCAATCATGCTTTACAAGCAAGGCTTTGATTGATTTCAAAACCAACTCATCATCATCCACAACTAAGATTTTCTTTTTTGTAATCATAAAATTAAGCTGCTTCTTTACAGAGACACAGTAGATTATCGGAAGAAAATGAGATTAACTAAAGCATGCGAACAGAACCACTTTTCTATATTTAATCACTTGGATTATCCCCAGCATGTGGCCAAATACATCAATAAAAGTTAGAGGTAAATTGAGAAGCTTGTGCCTTCGCCAACTTTTGCGAAAACTCGAATTTCAGCATGATTGCGTTCAATGAGTTGCTTTACCACATACAGCCCCAAGCCTGTCCCTTCTTTTTTTGTGGTATAGAAAGGCTCAAAAAGACGATTCAAATCTTGTGCAGAAACACCTGGGCCATTGTCGGAAATCGTTATCACAATTTTTGACGGACTACCGACGGAAAACTGCCTACTAAAGCCTTGGTCTCCTGTCTTTGATCTTTTGCCTTCAATAATATTTGCTGATAACTTTATTGTTGGCTGCAGAGTATTCTTGAGCGCCTGACAGGCATTCAGAATTAAATTGAGAAAAATTTCTTCTGCCGAATATGGATCCACATAAATCTTCAAATCTTCCTCGATGTCGATGATCAAACTAACCTGTTTTGAATCAAGCTCGCTTTTTATCAGAGGCATGATATTTTCTAAAACTTTCCTCACAAAAACGGGTTGGGGTTCAAAAACTCTACCCGTCTTTCGATTTGCCATGTCTCGAAATGAGCGAATAATTTCGAGAACACGCTGACTTTGATTTAAAATTTTATGGCTCAAATCCGCGACAGCACTTTCCGCTTCTTCTTTTGTTGCAAAACCCGAAGTTTGTATTTTTTCCAAACATGCTTCGGCCGAACCTTTCATAACAAAAACAGGGCTTTTAATTTCATGGTGAATACTCGCAGTCAACAAGCCTATAGCTGAAAGCCTTGCCTCTTGCACGTAATCAGCAAGAACATCAACATCAAAGAAGCGGGTGCGAATCATCGCATAGGCCAATAATAGCCACCCAACACCGACAAAGAAATTGGGTAACGGAGGAAAATCAATTCCATACCATAAGAGCCAATTTGTCATGCCGCCAAACCAGGCCGGCAACATTGAAAAAATGATCCATTGAAGCTGCGCGCGGTGCGCGCCGACTGACCGCAAATAAGTAATGATCAAAAGAAGAAATGAAACAGCTACACAAAAACAAAAGACAAAAGTATAGAGAAACATTAATGATCCCGGAATCGGCCAGTAGGGAAACATAAGCCTCGGGGCAACACCCCTAATCATTAGCGAACTAAAAGCAAACACCATAAAAACCAATGGTGTCGCTATTAAGCCAATCTTAGCAAGCCGAGAGAACTTAAGCCCGCATACCTCCATGACAAACCAAAGAAAACCAAAACAGGAGGGGTAACACATCAACATGGCTACACGCATCCAAAACAACGCAGAATCATGCCCATTTTGCATTTGCCAAAAAGCGTAAAAAATAGACCACAAACCGATGGATAGAGAGAAAGACAGAAAACTTTTATAGGAACCAATGCGGGGTTTACGCAGAAACAGCGCAACAGAAGATAACAAAACCACGATTCCGTTGAATAACCCGATCAGCGCGTAATAGTTCATAGAACAAGACCAACGACCGAAGACCGACGACTAAAGACTTGCATCAAAAACACCTCAAGATTTGAATTGCAAAAGAAACTGCGCACCACTGTCGGGCTCGGCTTTGATCTCAATTTTGCCGTCGCACTTCTCGACAAGCTGTTTGGTGATATAAAGCCCAAGTCCGGTACCTTCTTGTTTTGTGGTGTGAAATGGTTTAAAGATATTCTTGAGTTGATCTTTGGAAATTCCGGGACCGTTATCAGAAATTGAAATCTCAATTTCTGATGGACCATAGCCCGACGACTGACGACCACCGCCTCGATCTGACGCCGTTAAAATAATCTTTGGATTTGGCGTATTTTTGAGGGCTTGGCAGGCATTCAGAATTAAATTAAATAAAATCTCTTCCAGATAACGACGATCAGCCATAAGCTTCGGTAAATCTGCCGGAATATTTTGAACATACTCAATGCTCTGATAATTGATTTGGTGCTGGAATAATGGGCAGATGTCACTCAAGACTTCCTTCAAATCAAGCGCTTCGATTTTCGCGGCTTCTTCCACGCCCTTCTTAGCGAAATGCGTCAAACGTGACACAATAGCAGTGATGCGATTGATTTGATCTGACAATCTTGTTTGAAGCAGACTTCCCTTCGCTTCCGTATCGACTAAAGCACGCATAAGAAAAAGAGGCGCTCGGATTTCATGATTAATACTGGCCGTTAAAATCCCTAATGCCGCAAGCTTGTCTTTATGTGCAGCTTGCGCGATACGTTCCTCATCGAAAAGCAATCCGCTTGAACCCATAAAATAGGCTTTCCCGAATGGATACATCGGCAATAAAAATAGACCATATTGCGGCACAGCAATGTCATAGACGGGAAAAAATGAAAGCCCACCCCCAAAATAACCCAGAAGAGAAACCATCAGAAATTTTAATTGGCGACTGCGCTCCTCTCCTGAAAGACTCTGAATCGACCTCCATAATTGATAAAATCCAATTGGAGTTATAACAAAATAGATGCTCAGATGAAAATTATAAACAAATCCTGCAATAGCATAATATTTGAACCCTACAATCGATCGTAGACCAGGAATAAAGGCATCAGAAAAACCAACAGCCGCTATTCCACACGGAATCAAATACAACAAAAAGAAAATCGTTTTATTTGCTGACATTCGATTTGTGTACACCAAACAAAAGTATAGCCAAGTAACAGGAATAAATGCCGCAGCAATATTTGAAATTCTAGTTAACATCAAAGAAATATCGTATGGTAAATTCCCCGTCAACATCAGCGCGAAAGTAATTCCCCAAATGAAATATAACCCCGATAAGAAAAAGTATATTACGCCGGCATTATCCCTGCGCCGCACGAGAATTTGAATAGCCATAAATATAGAACCAATCGAAAAAAGAAGAATCGAGAAAGCAAAGGAATTCATAGCAATGCACCACCCTGAAAACTCAGAACAAATTGGGCCCCCTAGCCAATTTAAGACTTAACCTCACTCGCTCCGCCACACTTTTCAACAAGCTGTTTGGTGATGTAAAGACCAAGGCCCGTGCCTTCTTGTTTGGTGGTATGAAAAGGCTTAAAGATAATCTTCAGCTGATCTTTCGAAATTCCGGGGCCGTTATCAGAAATTGAAATCTCAATTTCTGATGGACCACCAACCAACGACTGACGACCACCGCCTCGATCTGATACCGTTAAAACAATCTTTGGATTCGGCGTATTTTTGAGGGCTTGGCAGGCATTCAGAATTAAATTAAATAAAATCTCTTCCAGGTAACGGCGATCAGCCATAAGTTTTGGCAGATCCGACGGGATACTTTGAACATACTCAATGCTCTGGTAATTGATTTGGTGTTGAAACAAAGGGCGAATATCGCTCAATACGTCTTTTAAATCAATTTCTTCGAGTTTTGCATCTTCCTCCACGCCTTTCTTAGCGAAATGCGTTAAACGAGAAACAATTCCGGTAATGCGGTCAATTTGCGGCAGAATTTTCTCTCTAACTTGGTCAAGGCTATTTCCCACCTCAATTGATCCACGCATCATAAAAAGCGGCGCTCGGATTTCGTGATTTATACTCGCAGTTAAAATTCCCAGAGCGGCTAATTTATCCTTATGAGCAGCCTGCGCCATACGTTCTTCATCAAACAATCCATGCTTTGTCAAGAAAAAGGCTAATCCAAATGGGTAAATTGGCATTAATAAAAGCCCATACTGCGGAACGTGCAGTGAGTACGCCGGCAAAATACATACTCCGCCAGCAAGATATCCAACTAGAGATATCAGCGCAAAACCAAGCATAGCTAAAATTGACTGATTTGATTTCTTTCTTTCCATTATATTTTGAAAAATAAAGGCAAAACCCAATGGAACTAAAATTAGAAACAACAGTGAAAACAAATGGTAGAGTGGCCCAGCAACCTTGTAGTGATCAAAGGTTAAGATTGGCTTGACCTCTGGAATAAAGTAATCGGAAAACACTCCCAGGCTTAACGCAAAACAAACAACATAGAAAAAGCAAAGCCATCCGGGCATACGCATTGAAACGCGTCCGGTTATACTCCCAACCAAATGCACCCAAAGAACCGGTACAAAAAGAATAAATCCATCGCCAATTCGAATAGCTACAAGTGCAAGATCTTTCGAGGTTTGATTATTCAACATTAATGAAGCGCCAACAGCCCACACAAACAAGCAAAAGGAATACATGAGGAACAATTTGCCAATCGACTCATACTTATCAAAAAAGACAACAATCCCGCTAAACAGAGAACTTATACCAAAAGCTAAAACAAATGAGCTGTAAATATCCACTTATTTCTTACTTGCCCCACGGTTGTCTGATCGCAAATTATCAAACCAGAGGAAAAGACACGGTAACAACCGTTCCTTTTCCTAATTCTGAATGAACGGAAACCTCGCCATTATGATGTTTGATAATGCCATGTGTTACCGATAAGCCAAGCCCGGTGCCTTCACCGACATCTTTCGTGGTGAAAAAGGGATCAAAGATTTTACCGATAATTTCTTTCGACATGCCGCAGCCATTATCGCGGACTTCCGCGGTCACAGTCCGGCCATGCGTCTGGGTTTTGATCGAAATTTTTCCTTTCGTCTCACCTTTTTTCTTAATGGCATCTCTGGCATTCATGATCAGATTGGTAAACACCTGCTCCATTTCATTTTGAACACCATAAATGGGCGGTAAATCCTGCGATTCAAACTCAACATCCACATTGTCCTGATTTAATTGATAAACGAGCATTGCCACGGTGTTTTTAATCGCGCGGTTTAAATCTACCTTTTGATTGGGCGCATCCATCGAAGCTGAACGTGAATAATTCAACAGCTTTTGAACAATAATTTGACAGCGCTTGGCACCTTCTTCAATCATATCAAGCGACTCTTTGTCATCGGGGTTGGCGGACATTTTAAGAATTTGCGCATTCGTCAAAACCGCGGTCAAAGGATTATTGATTTCATGCGCTACGCCGCCCGCCAAAATACCAAGCGTTGCCATTTTTTCGGCCTGCACCAATTGCTCCTGCGTTTCTTTCAATTCACGCGTACGCTTTTCAACGCGATCTTCAAGCTCTTCATTCCATTTCAGCAATTCTTCCGTCATTTCCTGAACTTTTTCGTACTGCATCGTATTCGAGAGCGCGATACTCACAGGCACGGCCAGCTGAGTTAAGAATTGAATGTCGTCATGTTTATATTTCTGCAAATTCATGCGTTTGCCCAAAGTGACAAAACCGATCATACGATCACCGACCATCAGCGGCATTAAGACCATCGCCTTGAGGGATTCAAAAAAGTCCTGAATCTCCGTCAATATTTTTTCGTTTTCTGGGTTTTGTTTTAACTTTTCAAATGAGGCAACACGAGCCTCTCCTCTCAGCCACAAAAGAAAAGCCTGATCTTTTGAAATAGGTTTCAGATGACGAATCCGCTTAGCGATCACGGGCACGTATTGGTTATGCTCTTCATCAAACAGATAGATCGACAAATCGCGCGCATACAAACTACGTCGAAGTAGACGCGCAAAACGCTGCAGCAAACTGCGCAAATCGGTTAAAAAAACAAGGTCCCTTGAAAACTTTTCAAATTCGACATTCAGATCAGATCTGCGTTTTTGAAACAATTTATCCAGAAGCGGCTTCACTTTCCGGAAATAAAAATAAAAGACAATCGCAAACGCGGAAAAGAAAATCGATGCGGTGGTGTGATCCAATTCTCTCATTTGGTCGTGCGTCAAAAAGACAACCGCGATAAAAGGCACCAACGCTACCGCCAAAGTCGCCGCCCACATGGCTGTTTTGTGAATGACGGTTTCAATATCCATCGCGTGATATTTAATGATGGCATAAGCCACGATCATGATCCAGGCAAATACAAACAAAAAACCGAGCGGAAAAATCGGAATACTGAGATATTTAGGAACGTAATCAAGCGATGAAAAAAAAGAGATTATAAACGCGAGGTTAATCAGCTGGATCTGGGCGATGCGCTGACGATTCGTTTCAGTTTTGAGCGCTTTAACGAAATTGTAAAACGCGAAAAAAAAGTAATAAAAAAAGAAGGGCAAAAAAACATAATTTGCCGGGCCATAGCGAGGGCAAAAACCCCAATTAAAGTCCTGCATTTTCACAAAGCTCCAGGGACCAAAAACACCCAGCAAATAAAAGAAAATGGATCCGGCAAACGCGAAGCGGACATGTCCGCGCAGTTTGCTTTCGAGCCCAAGCCAGGCGACCGAAAAATTATAAACAAGCGTCGCGATAAAACTGACGCCGAGAAAAACAGTCGTACGATAAACGAGAAGAGCCAAGACTTCTGACTTTGCGCAAATCACCACCGCTTGCCCGGTCATCCAAAAAAAGATCGCAATACAAAGCAGAAAAAACGCGCGATTGGAACTTGATTTCCGGCTTTGATTAAAAATATATAAACCGGTCGAAGGAATAAATGCGGCAATAAAGAAAATAGGCCAAGCATAGGAATTTGGCCAAAAGCTTGAGCTTAAAAAATGCAGCATGGTTTAGCGCGCCGCTTGAACCTTTGCGAATTGTCGCACTCGTTCAAAATCAGATTCATCCAATATGCGGTCAGTAATCAAGAAAGGAGCAAGTCCAAAGCCGTGCTTTTCTCCCATCTCATAAATTTCATTCATTTTTTCTTCGGTAATAAGGCCACGGCCCCAGCTAAAGCTTTCGTAGCGTCCGGAAATCGCAAGAACAATCGCTTCAGAAAAGCATCCATAGAGAATTTGGTTGTGCTTTAAACCATAATCAGCCTTCAGCCCCAACTCAAATTTACTCGGAAGCAAACAGAGCCCGCCCGCAAAAATAAATAAGTCCGGACGGTCTCCAAGACGATAGGCTATATTTTTTGGATATCCAACATCACAAACAATTGCCCCTGGCTTAAACCATTTAGGATCGATCGTGGTCGAGGTGAAACTTGCCGCCGCAATCACGATATCCGAATTAGTAAATCCCTCGGCCAAGTCATTCCCCACCGTGATTTGAGCACGCACATCCCCGAGCATTTCCCGTGTCTTTTCAAGGCGCTCAATATTACGTCCGATCAAATGCAGATGCTGCACTTTATCCGCAAAAACTTTGGCGCAAGCGCTTCCGATATCACCGCTTCCGCCTACAATCGTAAGCTTCGCTTTGCTCAAATCAAGTTTCATTTTTTCAGCGGCTTTCAACACACCACGCACAACAAGCGCGGCTGTATAAGTATTTCCGGTTGTCACAGGCACGGCAACCAATTCACGCAGATCTTTACCAAATTGCTCACCCACGATGGATGTAAATCCGCCAAGCGCGACAACCCCTGCGTTAAGTTTTTGAGCAACGCGGCAAGCCTCAAGCACCTTCATAAAGACTCGCTCTAAATCCACTTCCATCATTGCCGGAATGAACGGGCAGGTAATCCAATAACCGGATACTTCTTTCCCCGCAGGAGAACGAATCGGCATGATGTCGCAGGAAAGATGGGAAGGCGATAAATCAAAAAGCCCCAATAAAAACTCTTTTGAAGGAACCTGTGTCCCCGGATCCATCGTTTTAAAATACCCCATCAAATGCTCATAGTTAGCGTGATGCCCTAACACCGCATAGCCTTTAACCAAACCGCGTTTGAGATTTGAGCGGTAAATATCACCTTGAATTGCTTGTTCAATCTCTCCAAGCAAAGATCGAAAATGCTTTTGAACGCGTTGTTCAAGCTCATTGCGAACAAGATGGGAAAGCAACGGAATACCCAAATTGAGCTGTACTTTTAACTCAAGAATTGAACCTGCCGCTTGATTATTATCAACAATGCGCCATTCTCCTTCGAAAGTTTTTAAATCTCCTTTTTCAGAGCGAAAGGAAATTGAAAAATTTCTCCGGTCAATCAGCGTCCGCTCGACCCACTTCAGCGGAATACCATACAAATCGATTTCCCACTCAACCCAATGTGCCCCCTTCGCATTTTCAACGAATCCACAGCGGCGAATTGAAGGAAGCAAGGCCTTGAAACGCGAGACATCCAAAAGAAAAGTAAAAATCTGCCTCTTTGAAAACGACATTTCTTGAGACAAAAAAATTTGTATGTTGCCATCCGCGTTTGACGAAAAAGATTCTTTAGTCATGTAAATGCCACCTTTTAAAATTTTAGAAAAATAACAGGATTAAATACTGCGACCAAAAAGCCACGAATTCTTCATCTTGGGCCGTAAGCGAGCGAGAACCGAAAGCTGAGAAGCCTTTTTGTCATAGAACTCCGCCAGCCCGCAAAGATAATCTTGATCCTTGGCCGCCTCTGAATTCAAATTTTTAATGGAAGCGATATTCCAAAATTCAATCAGATGACGGATGACATCCGCGTAATCTTTTGCGGTATACACGCCAATTTTTTGCGCGACGACAATATGCTGGATAAAAAGATTCTTCTCTTCTTTATCGGTCATATGTTTCGCAGGCATCACAATTTTGCGGCGCATCATTTCCGCGAATGCAGACACGGCGTTTTCAGGATCAACATCAAGCACACGCTTAAAAAGCGTCTTATACGCTTTTTCATGGCGGGCTTCATCACCGGCCATGATATTACAAATTTTTCCAAGAAGAGCATCGCCTTCTTTGATCGCGAGTCGACCTGTATTGTGATGAGAAATGTTTGTCGCGCGTTCCTGAAACGATGTGTAAACCAGCCCCATGTAAGGGTCGCGTCCCGTTTGCGGATCAAATCCATTCGAAATCAACCCCTGAATTGCACGAGAGACGGCATTCATATCTGCCCGACCGGTTAAATAAAGATAGAGCAGTAAAATTTCACCATGCTTATTTTCTTCCGCAGTCCAGCCGCGCATCCATCGTGCCCAGGGATTTAGACTGACTCCGCCATAACCGCCCATCCCATCAAGCTGATTAAACCAGGTTTCATAGGAAGGCAAAGCCTCTTCCGTGATCATGTTGCCGATCAGAACAAGCAGAAGCGAATCGGAAATTTGAGCTGAGCTCTTTTGAAGAGCACGTATTTGTTCCTCAAATCCGGGCTGACCCATGCGCGGCAAAAAATCAAATGCCTGCCAAATCTCTTCTGACGGACGAAGCCAGTCCGAAATTGATTTTTCAACGTCTTTTTCTAGATTTTTAACGACTTCCAGGCGATCCTGAATCTGCTGCATTCAAACCCCATCTCAAATATTCATTAGGAACACAGGCTCAAAAGACAGAAACCCATATCATTAACGGCTCAAGGAGAGGAAAGCTTGAACAAACAGCGCGGTCTACATAACTCCGGGCTTAATCTTGTCGGATTCTTCTTTGGAGGGTTTTAAGTCTTCATTTGGAGGATCAATGTAAAGACGGTTAACTTTCTTTTTAGGTGTGTATATGGACATATTCTTAAACTGGCTCAACTGCTCCGGCGGGAGAACAACTGTCGGAACCGCGTCCGAAGATCCTACGGATCCGGAACCTGAACCCGTCTCTAAAACGGGATTGTTCTTTGTTTGAATCCCCACAAACAAAGCAATAACAAAAAGCATGACGGACAAAACAATCAGAACAATCCCTTGTTTCATAGCGGGGCTACTCTCCTTTAATCTGAAACAACTTCACGGACCATGCGCAGCTCAGGCTCCACCGGAACTCCGGGCGGACGGTATTTTGATAAATTAGAATCCCAAATCCAGGCACGGTCACTGTAAACGGAAGTATTGAGAGTTCCGTCCATCAAAGTATTTCCATAAAATCGCAAATAAGATTTACTTGAATCGGCAGCACCGCTCGTATTATACCCCGCCTCAAAAGCATTGCTATGGTTACCGTTGTTCTGTGCGTACAAAATACCGCTCAAAGTCAATGAATCACCCCTTAAAAAAATTTGATCGCTCGCGATGAACGCGGCTGAATTTGAAGAACTCGCGTAATGTGCATTTCCGTAATAATTCACGTTGCCGTCGAAATAAATATCATTGTTGGATACAACCGCAACTCTCCCGGTAATATTACCCGCAACATAAAGACTGCCATTGTTATATACCACGGCTTTATTCGGCAAACTATACGTCGCCGTAGGAGAACCGCTGAAAGTTCCGGATGAAAGATAACTCGCAAACTGTGTTGAAGTCACATTTTTAACCACGGTATTTGATCCAGTGCCATTATCCGCAAAAATCAAATAACGACTACCCGCCGTATTGAATGCTGTCACATTATTATTTGTTGAATACCAACTCGTATCAATCGTCGGCAAAGTTTGTGTTTTATTCGCATCATTTAACCCTGTCGCATTTAAATCGTGCAAATCGGGCCAATCTGCCGACGTAATTGAACCATCCTTGTTACGGTCTTTATCATCGGCACTAAAACCGTCGCCAATATTGATGTGACTTGTATTAGTCATACCCGAGCTTGTCACAGCGCCCGAACTATTTTCCGTATAACTACCTACATAAGCATCACCATAGATCTGAGTTGTACCGGATGTATATCCGGCCAGAGAGCCTTCGACGTTAAAATCTCCGTAAATATTGATATTTGTCCCGCCGAATGTGTAACCATTCCCATAGTAATACTGCGCACGCTTTGTTGGATCTTCCGCAACACCGCGCGTATTCACACCGTCACTGGCTCCTAACGTCAAATTAGACCCACCAGTGGTCGCATCTGTAATAAAGACGGAATACTTAGATAAAGTTGACTGCAGAAATATAGTTCCCTCAAGAACTGTCGTAACTCCGTTGGACGTTCCGGTGGAAGTTACGACAACCCAATCCGCATTACCGTAACTGATAGAAACGCTGTAACTTCCTGAACCTACTCCATACGTGGACGAAACAGTCGTGGAGGAGATTGTTCCGGAATTAATTGAGCCCGTATAAGAATTAATTCCAATTTGGTTCATAGCCGCTTGAATTCCTGATTCCGCGGCTTCATAAGAAATAACGCGATTAATGTCGCGCTCAAAATTTTTTGCCTGCGATCTGGCGCCTTCAAAAGTAGCGAGAGAAAAAATCAAAGCAATGGCACCGACAAGGTAAGTCGTAATGAGCGCCGCACCTTTCTGGTTGTTTACGAAACGCAGCATCTCCATATTTCCCTCCTTATTCGGCATCAACGACATTGCGCATCATCGTTTGTGTGGTTAACACATAAGTCTGTGAATAGCTTCTCGACTGCCCAAATTGCCCCACCTTATCCTGCTCGGTAAAACTGATCGTTACGGTAATAAGATTTCCATCCTGGGTAATTTGAAACGAATTAACGTTCTTCGCAACAACCTGCTGATAGCCGGAAACCAAATTTAAACTTGAGTCCAAAACTTCTCTGTAGAGAACACCGCTTGAAACACGGTACTGAATCCAGTAATTCAACCAAAGCGCCCACGTTGAGTGCGGTGATGCGCATGGGCTTACTCCTTGCGTTGTGTTGCATGCCGCGCCCGCCCCCCATTCAAAAACATCCTCCGAGCTACCGGTCACATCACCGTCCCCGTCATAATCCACGGGTATGCGGAACCGGATTTGATCATTCGGAGAGCCATCCGTGATATATAACTGCGAATCAGATGAAATGGGATCTGTTTGTGAAAGTTCACGCGTAATTGAACGCAACGTCTGCATTCCATCATGATTGAGAACTTGAACGATGGTCTGCGACCGCATCGCGTCACCCGCAGCCTGCGATGTCGCGAATAGCGCCAAAAATAACATGGGCAAAAGCGCCATAGCCATCATGAGCTCAGTTAGAGTAAAACCCTGCTGTTGATTTAAATAATTTATTCTCATTCTATTTTTCCGTAGCGTGTTTTCATTGTAGTCAGATCAAACGTTCTCGACCTTCCCTTGGAGCCTGTCCAGGAAACCCGAATTGTCACCGTTGCAATATCTACGCCTGTAGGCGGAGACGGTGAAGTTGTAATTGAAATCGCTCCGCCCGGCAAATCTGTCGGGATATAACTCGACGTGCTAATACTGGGGACATCGGTCAAAGGTGTCATTCTGACATTTTCCATGACTGAACGCGCTGCCCCCATCGCTAAAAGTTTTAGCTGGGTATCCTGAGTCAGTTGCTGCGAGTCCACTGACAACTTAATGGATGTCAGACCAATCAAAACTAATACAGCAAAGCTGAATAAAATTTCAAGCAGTGATATCCCTCTCTGACATTCAACTTTTGATTTAATATACGCAACAAATCTGAACATAGATCCTCCGTTTGAAGCATAGCATCAAATACATTCTATTTCAATCTATGAAAATCAAAATATAGCATTTAATATCATAAAAATAACTGCTCCTACCGTAAGTCCAGCTTATTAAAAGGGATAGAATAATTTAACTGTTTTAGAAAGGACAGTTAAGCAAGATGGAAAAAAATTGCCCGATACAGAGGTCTTCTCCGTATCGGGCAATTAGAAGAGAGGTAAGAAACTAAGACTAGATCCAGTTCTTAAGTGCTTCTACTCTCGCCTTGGCATCCGCACTAAGACCAGCGGCTAAAAGTTCGTCCACCTGACGCGCCATTTCTTCGCGTCTGCGACTTTCGGTTGCCCACAAATCCGTTTGACGGTTAATTTCTTCGGCGAGCTCTGTAAAAAAGTCTCCGTTACGCAAACGAATGCGTTCAGGAATTTTACCCTGATTCAACACAATCAAAGTTTTGCGGCAACGATAAACCGGACCCGCCACACGGTGTAAAAATTTAATTCCGTAAAGAGCGATCACAAAGAGCGTAATCAGCAAAATCGTCGTCACACGCGTCACGATTTGATAACTGACTTGCGAAATTACTTCGTAAGGATTCACTTTGCCGAATTGCAACGCCTGATCTCCGAACGCGGCATGCTGAATCGTATAATGAATCGTCAATGCCACAAAAAATGACGACAAAATTAAAAGCGCAATCAGCACAAATGAAAATTCGCGCTGCATTTCTTTATGAATAAAAAGACTGGTTGCTTTGCGTCGATACGGACGATGTTGCGTGCTTGTCATAAGTCCCCCTTCGTTACCTCTTTAAAATTGATAAAACCATTATTGACCCGGTGCTAAAATTCTCGGCTTCTTGAGCTGCGAAGAACGCTTAAAAAGCTCATTAAAAATTCTCGTAAGCTCTTTCAAAAAAAGTCCGCCGTCAAAACCTTCTGACTGATTTCCAAATCTTAATTCATGCACAAAAAAAATAAGAATCGGCAAAACAAAAAGCGTTAAAACCGTTCCCATAATCATACCTCCGATTCCGGTGACTGCCATAGGCGCCCAAAGATCACTGGAAGTACCGATCGAAAATGCCATGGGAGCAAAACCAAGCACTGTGGTCATGGTAGTCATAAAAATCGGGTGAAATCTTTCCACCACAGATTCCACCAAGGCTTCTTTGATTTCCATACCGCTGGCGACCAGTGATTTATAGCAATCGGTCATGATAATTGCCGCAGTCACGACATACCCACCCAACATAACAATTCCGATCAACACTTGCTGACTCAAAGGCTTTGCCTGAGGAAGCCAAGTCCATTTATCAATCGGCAACCCGGTAAAATGCAACGGCCAACGAATGAAATTGGGCCAATCCAAAACAATCCAAACACCGATCAAAGCCATAGGAACCGTGACCATAATCAAAAGGGGCGAAACAAAGTCCTGAAATAAGCATGCCATAACCATGTAAACTAAAAAGATCGTGATAATAACAGCGACAAAAAGCTGTGATTTACTGGCGAGAAGATCGTCATATCCTCCTCCAAAATGCCAAAAATAATCATCCGGCATTTTAACGGTCGCCAATGTTTTGGTGATATCTTTGGCAACTTCTTCCACAGGACGTTTGATATCACATTTTACGAAAACATAACGATACTTATTTTTGCGGTCAATCGTCTGAGGCCCCACCGTGGGATAAAAATTAGCAACTTCCTGGAGCGGAATCATCACTCCCTGATCGGTCTCAATGGGAATTAATTTTAAATCGTCGATTTTCTGACGATAAATCGGCTGTAAGCGCGTAATCATTTCGATACGCTCACCTTTAGCCAATTCATGAAATTCCGTCGGACGCATTCCGCGAATTTGCGCGTGCAACGCATCGGCAATTTTCTTAACGGTTAATCCATAAAAAGCCGCGCGCCGATCTACTTTAATGGAATATTCCGGACGCTTACGTAAATCAGTCATCACGATATTCGCAACGCCGGGCACATCCTTCACCTTTTGGGCAACTTCCTTCGCTAACTTTTCAAGCGCGTCGTTATCGTATCCAAAGATCTCAATCACCATTTTCTTTTGTTCTGACGAACTTGATCCTTCGTCCACGATCAAACTAAAATCATCGTGAATTTCTTTAATGGCGGCGTTACCCTGCTCATCAATGATTTTCATGATTTCTTGCTTGGAATATTTTCTTTGATTTTTCGGCTTAAGACGCACAAAAATCCGCAAATCATCCTTACTGATTGTCGAAGAAAAAATCTGAACATCAGGAACCTTGCTGATAATAGATTCGATTTTTTTCATGGCAGCATCATTGGTTTCGAGTTTTGCGCCCGCCAAGGGAAACGAGACAATCGCAAACTCGTTTTCCTCATAAGTTGAGGGCCAATCGATACTCTTCTTAAACAGAAGTGTTGTGCCGCCGACGGCGAGCACAGCAAAAACAAGCAAAATCGCGGCATGCTGATAAACCGACGCTTCCAAAATTTTTTTCATGAAGCCGTGATACCAGTCACAAAAAAGATCGAGAACATTCTTTTTATGCGCTTGTTCAATCACCAATTGCCCTTTCGCAAATTGGTAATACATCATCGGAACCAACATTAGAGCCACGAAGAAAGATGCAATCAACGAAAAAGTCACTGTAAACGCCAGACCGCTGTACATAATTTGAACACGCTTATCGATAAATAAAATCGGTAAAAATACAATCAAGGTTGTCGCCAGAGAAGTCAACAGAGGCAGCCAAACTTCTTCGGCTCCTTCGTGAATGGAGGCATAATCGGTTTTCCCTTCTTTCTTTTTGGCAAGTATCGACTCCGTAACAACAATCGTACTGTCAACCAAGTTCCCCATTGCAAGCGCCAAACCCGTCAGCGTCATAACATTAATACTAATATCGCAAAGACGCATAAAAATAAACGTGATGATAACGGAAACCGGAATAGTTAACACCACGATCAAAACCACGATCGCCCGGTTCCAAATAATCGCGCCGAGCATACTCATAGACATAAAAAATACGATCACATCGAAAAGATTATTCGTATCATGCCAAAGCTTTGCGACCAAGAAATATAAAATTCCCAGAGGAATACCGACTAACGAAACCAACACAAGCTTCATTCTTTTTAAAAAGAAACAAATGGTCATGGAGGTCAGAACCAATCCCATAAAAAGCTCTCCGGTAACAGTTCCGATAGCATTCCCGATGGTGTCCGCGCGATCATTCACGGTAATCATTTTCATATCGCCGTGAGAATTTTTTTCATATTCATTCACGGCAGTATGCAGTGCTTTGGCAACCGAAAGCGTGTTCGCCAAGCTTTCCTTTTTAACGTAAACCGTCACGTTCTGCTCGAGGTTAAGGCGGGCGTGGTTGGTGGCTTCCGTATAAGCATCTTTAACCGTCGCAATTTCTCGCAAAGGAATAATCGTGCCCTGACGAGTTGCTTTGATTCCCGTATCGGCAATTTCTTCAACGCTGTTATAAGCACCCATACTTCGGATCGCCAGCTGTATTTTTCCCGACTTAACGTTTCCGGCAAGCAAATTCACGTTGCTTTGGCCGAGAATATCCATCACGCGTTCAACCGGAATGTTGTAATCCATCATCTTATCGCGATCGAGTTCAATCATAATTTTCCGTTCGCGACCGCCGTAAACTTCGACACTGGCGACTCCATCCACACGGCTCAAAATGGGCTTGAGTTCGTTGTCCACTTTTTCACGGATATCTTCGGTTGAAAATTTTTCGGAAGTAACGGCAAAAATCAGCACGGCAGCCTGGGAATCATCATAGTTCGCGATAACCGGCTTTTCAATTTCTTTAGGAAGCAACGGTTTAACACGCGCGAATTTTTCACGAATTTCAAGCGCCGCAAAACGCATATTGGTTCCGGGTTCAAACTCCATGGTCACACGGGATTCCGCCTCGCGCGAGTTGGAGTAAAGTGTGTGAATACCGGTCACGGTGGCCACGGCTTCTTCCGTGGGACGCGTGATCATTTTCTCGACTTCAGTCGCAGGTAATCCTCCGCGGGCACGAACAACAATACTGATGATGCTTTGATTTTGTCCTTGATATAGCTCAACCTCGAGAGCAAATAAGGAAATAATCCCAAAGATCGAAAGCGCGATATAAAGCATCATCACGAAAATCGGACGCTTCATCGCGACGGTGGGAAGTCCCATGCTTAACCTTCGCTTCCCTCGACAGGAACATTTTCAGCGATTTCTTCTCCTGGCTCTTCCTCCACAACACCAAATAGAGGCTCTTCGATGTATCGAACCATGAGAATGTATAAGCAAGGCAATAACACAAGCGTTAAAGCGGTGGATGAAAACATTCCGCCCAAAATGGTTACCGCCATCGGACGTAAAATATCCGACATAATAATAACCGGAACCATACTGGCGATATTCGAAATCGCGGTCATCAAAACGGGGCGGGTACGAATACGCGTCGCGTTCCAAACAGCGCTCACAAGAGGCTCGCCTTCCGCACGCCTTTGATTCATATATTCAATCAAAACGATACCGTTATTCACAACAGTTCCCGCGAGCAACACAAAACCCAATAAAGAAATAACGTTCAATGTTCCGCCTGAAATTTTAAGCGCGACGAGCGCTCCGCAAAATGAAAACGGAATCGTGAACATGATCAAAAGCGGTTGAAGCAAAGATTCAAATTCCGCGGCCATGACCATATAAACGAGCAGCACCGCCAAAATAAAAGCAAAAATAGTTCCGCCAAAACTTTCACGAATTTCTTTCAACTTACCTGACAAAGCGACGGACATATCTTGTGGAATATCGTCACCCGGCTTGAGCTCTGCCAACATATGCTGAACCGCTTCCAAAACATCCTTATCCCGAAGGCCTTTTTGAATTTCTCCTGAAATGGTAATCGTACGTTCCTGGTCAATACGGCGAATTTCACTCGGGCCTGATCCGCGGTCAATCGAAGCGAGATCTTTCAGCGCAATATGCTGATCAAGAACTTTGGAGTAGAGCAATAAATTTTCTATGTTTTCCATTTTATCGCGGTCTTGCTCACGAAGCCTGACGCGCACGTCGATTTCCCGGCCCTCTTCACGAAACTGAGTCGCAACGGCACCTTCAATGGCTGTTTTCGCGGTCAATGAAATATCCATCGCGGATATACCATAAAGCGAGGCACGTTTTTTATTGATATCCAGTTTGGTTTCTGGTGATTTTTCTCCACGATCATCCTGCAAATGAATCACACCGGGAATTCCGTCGAGCTTTTTCCTTAAATGATCCGCGAGCGCTTCCAGCTTAGTGAGATCATAGCCCTGCAATTCGATGACAATTGGCTTAACACCGCCCTGCGCAATCGCAAATTCACTTTCCTGCTGAATAAACTCGATGCTGGCGTTTTTCTTATCAATGTCGGTGTTCGCAAGTTTGCTTCTTACTGCCTCAATCACTTCAGCGGAACTTTCTTTGCGCTTCTTTTTGAGCGTCACAAGAATTTGAGCCTGCGAAGGCCTCAGAGCCTCAATTTTAATTTCACCTTTGCCTGACTTTTCGCTTCCCACCGCAACAGCCACGGCGTCCACTGAGGGCTCATCTTTCAAAACATCTTCAATGATCCGGCTGACTTGATCCGTCACTTCAAGCCGGGTTCCGATCGGCATCGCCAACTTGACGTAAAACTGTCCCCGGTCCACATGCGGCAAAACTTCTCGATCCAGTGTGGGAATAATCAACATGCTCAAAAGCATAAAAACACTGGCAGTACCGAGCATTTTAATCATCAGCTGATTTTGCTCTTTCGGATCTTTCATCTCAATGATGTGTTTATCCAAATTGCCGGTCAAAGAAAGCGGCGCATAATCTTCTTTGTGCACTTTTAAGTAAACACAAATCATCGTGATAATCGTAAGAGGAAGAATCAAAGAAATAATTTGCGAGAAAACAATCGCCCAAGACAAATCTTTAAACATTTGCCCCGGAATACCGGGGACAAAAACAATCATCGGAAAGAAAACGACAATAATTGTCATCTTGGAACCAATCACCGGCCAGGTAATTTCCTTGGTTCCTTCCATCGCCGCCTCTTCAGGCTCCATTCCTTGCTGCCTTTTTCGAAAAATATTTTCGATTACAACAACGCTATCGTCGACGATCAATCCAATAGCCAGCGTCAAACCTCCGAGCGACATGATATTGATGGTTACTTCACCCATGAACGGCAAATACTTCGTAAAACTCATCATGAAAAAAACGCCCAAAATACTCAAAGGAATATTGATCACCGCGACAAGACTCGCAACCCAATCTTTCAAGAAAATAAGCAGAATAATAAAAATCAAAACACCAGACTCAACCGAAGCTTCGCACAAATCGTGCAATGTCTGCCGGATAAAAATTGAGTGATCATAGATAATCTTGAAGTCAAGACCTCGCGTCTTCAAATCGGGCTCCAACGCGCCTAATTCCTTTTTAAGCCGGTTGACAACCTGAATCGTATTCGCGTTGGATTGTTTTTGGATGGATAACTGAATATTCGCATGACCGTTGTAGCGGGAATAGCTGGTCGTTTCTGAAAGCCCGTCAACCACCTCACCGATATCTCTTACAAAAATTAAACGCTTTTCCAACGTTCCTTTATCCATCTCTTCGCGCAATCTTTCGATGGTATCACGCGGACCATCCTCACTCTTTTCAACAAAAGAATTATCCTCTCGCTTCATGTTTTGCACGATATCGGTGCCGACGACCGTGGTTCCGATTTCACCGATATTTTTAAATTCACCCATCGTGCGGATCAAATATTCGTAAAGACCTTTCTTAATGCTTCCCGCAGGATAAGAGACATTAGCTTCATCCAAAGAATTGGTGACTTCCATGAGAGACAAGTGATTCGCTTCCAGACGCGCGTGGTCAATATTGACCAAAATTTCACGGTTAGCACCACCCGAAATACTAACCGAAGCAACACCGTCCACTTTTTCGAGGCGATCCTTCATCATTTTTTCGGCTAAATGCTTCAGACGAACGGCTTCCATCTTCGGCGCAGTCACGGAAATCAACATAATCGGAGTCGCTAATGGATCAAACTTTAAAACAATTGGATCGTCTGCTTCTTTCGGCAATCGCTCTTTAATCAAATCGATTTTTTCACGGATACCGAGAGCGGCAAAATCAATGTTTTGTCCCCAATTAAACGCTGCCGTAATCGTTGAGCGACCTTCGCGGGAAATCGACTCGATACGTTTAACGCCGGGAACCGAGCCGATGGTTTCTTCGATGGGGCGCGTAATCAGCGTTTCAATTTCTTCGGGAGCGGCATTGGAATAATCGGTGACAATTGTAATCTGCGGAAACTGAATTTTTGGAAAGTACTCCTGAGGGAGAACAAACATCGAGATAACGCCGAGAAGAATCAACGCGGCGGTAGCCATGACAACGGCTACTTTTTTTTTGACCGCAAATTCGGCTAATGCCATATAAAAAAAGGGAAACGCGAAGCGGGAATTAAGCCCCGTCTATCGTTTCCCTCTCCTGTTCGCGAGAGCAAGACTGAGAATCAAAGCTCCGCTTGTTGTGTGTCTAATAACTTAATCGCTTTCCCGTCTTCAAGACTTTCGAAGCCGCTCATTGCAATTACATCACCTTCCTGAAGGCCGGCATCAATCTGAAGATAGTCAGGTCGAGTGTATCCGACAGTAATCGGTGTCTTCTTAACCACATTAGTCTTGGTATCGACCAAATACACAAACTGGTCACCTTCTTTACCCTGAACAGTTTCAGCCGGAATAGCAAGTGTGTTTGCCTTGCTATAAAGCAAGATACGAATACGGGCAAACATACCGGGGCGAAGCAAGCCTTCCGGATTTTCAATGCGGACTTTAACCGTTGCTGTGCGGCTGTTCCCGGAAATAACACCGGAAACGTTTTCAACAACACCTTCAAAATTTTTATCGGGATACGCGTCAATAAACACCTTGGCTTTTTGCCCCAAGGAAACCTTGCTTAAATCTTTTTCAACAACACCGACCTCCACAAAAACATATTCGGTATTGATGTGTTCTCCAACAAGCGTATTTTGCGAAACATTTTCGCCCTCTTCCACGTTAAGCTTGCCTAACATCCCGGAAGAAGGAGCGTAAAGATTGGATTTTTCTAACATCGATTCATTCGCTTTCATTTCAAGGCGCTGAGCTTCAGATTCGTACTGAGCGGCCTCAAGCTCATTTTTCTTTTTCTCCAAGATAGACTGCGGAATCGCGCCCATTTTAAGCAACTTCTCATTTTCCTGCATTTCGTCTTTCTTAATCGCGACTTCAGACTCGGCCTTTTTCCAGCTTGCCTGAGCGCGCTTTAATCGCAATAAAATATCATCCTGTTTGAGTGAAATAAGCAAAGCACCTTCTTCATACTTTTCACCGGTACGATAATTAATTGCGCTAACAACACCTGGAACTTCAAAACTTAACTTAATTTCCTGAGCACCCTTAACGGTTCTGAGAACCTGCAAAGGATCCTCATAATTCACACGGCTCAATTTAAAACCTTTTATCGCAACTGCTGCCTGAGCTGCATCTTTTTGCTCTTTTTTGACCGCATCCGCCAAAGACATTTTCTTTGCTTTGGAATCAAAAACAACGCTCTTTAAAATCAAAAACAATATAAGAGCAACAACCCCGAGCAGAATCCACTTCAAAGGAAGCCGTGAAAAAAATCCGGGCTTCTTTTGTTCTACAGGACGAAACGCCGGTGGTTTAATACCGCGTCCCGAAGATTGATTTTGATCGTCTGGATTAGGATTTTGCATTTTTCCCCGCTGTTATAAATTCTTGCACACCTACCGCATAATTCAAGCTCGACTTAGCAGTATAATAGTCCTTTAAAGCCGCATGAAATTCTCCACGCTCCTTCAAAAGATCGATTTCTGATTGCAAATATTCTGAAATCTCGACTTCTTTTTGTTCGAGGCGATGTTTCGCGAGATCACGCAAACGCCGTCGCCACTGAACACGTTTCATGGTCGACTTCATTTGAATCAATGCTTTTTGGTAATCATAATAGGCTCTTTTGACTTCTTCTAAAACTTTCTTTTCAGCCTGCTCAAGCTCAACCACTTTATTGAGCTTATCGACTTCAGCCTGCTTCACATCCACAAAAGTATCAAGT
>CAZSVD010000302.1:0-1539 GCA_964610145.1 uncultured bacterium
GCTCGATTCCCTCGAGCATATTCTTGAGGTCGCCTTAAAAGACCAGGCTGGACCCGACCGGGCTCCGTATATCATGGATACGCTGATTAAGCGTTTGCGCAAATCAGGGCTTAATTTACCTGCCCCTGTCAGTACCCCTTATATCAATACAATTTCTGCGGAAGAAGAGCCGGAATATCCGGGTGACCGCGAAATTGAACGCCGCATTAAGAGTTTAGTTCGTTGGAATGCCATGGCTATGGTGGTGAAGGCTAATGAAGTTCATCCCGGATTAGGCGGACATATTTCGACTTTTGCTTCAAGCGCAACTCTTTATGAAGTTGGGTTTAACCATTTTTTTCATGGCGGGGACAAAGAAAACCGGCCTGCGGACATGATTTACTTTCAGGGGCATGCTTCTCCTGGAAATTACGCGCGTGCTTATCTCGAACGTCGTCTGAATAAAGAGCATTTACATAATTTTCGTCAGGAGCTTGCCGATGGCGGGGGACTCTCTTCCTATCCGCATCCTTATTTGATGCCTAATTTCTGGCAGTTTCCGACTGTTTCGATGGGTTTGGGACCGATTATGTCGATTTATCAAGCGCGCTTTTTACATTACCTCAAAGCCCGCGGAATTTTTACGGGTGAAATGCCCAAGGTTTGGTCGTACGTGGGTGACGGAGAAACGGGTGAGCCTGAAACATTCGGCGCGCTTAATCTCGCGGGTCGCGATAAGCTTGATAATTTAATTTGGATTGTGAATTGCAATCTTCAGCGTTTGGATGGTCCGGTTCACGGTAACGGAAAAATTATTCAGGAATTTGAATCAGTTTTCCGCGGCGCGGGTTGGAATGTGATCAAAGTCATTTGGGGTTCGGAATGGGATGAGCTCATGAAGAAAGACAAACATGGGCTTTTGATGAAGCGCATGAGCGAATGCTGCGACGGGGATTATCAAAAATACTCCGTTGAGCCTGGAAGTTACACACGTAAACATTTCTTCGGAAAATATCCCGAGTTGCTTGCTTTAGTGAATCATATGACGGACGCGCAGATTACCAAGCTTTTGCGCGGCGGACATGATCCTAAGAAAGTTTATGCTGCCTATAAAGCCGCGGTTGAACACAAAGGTCAACCGACAGTCATTTTGGCGAAAACCATCAAAGGTTACGGATTGGGTGAAGCGGGCGAAGGCCGCAACATTACGCATCAGCAGAAGAAGTTGAATGAAAAAGAGTTGCGTGAATTTCGTCAGCGTTTTGATATTCCCATCGGTGACGAAGAAATCGTTACGACCCCTTTTTATCGTCCGCCCGTAGATAGCCCTGAGATGAAATATCTTTTTGAACGCCGCAAAGCTCTCGGCGGATTTGTGCCGGAGCGAAAAGTAAAAGCGAAGCTTTTAGAAACTCCGGGCGTTGAATATTACGAAGAGTTTATGAAAGGTTCGGGCGAAGCGGAAGTTTCAACCACGATGGCTTTTGTGCGTATTTTGACGAAGTTATTGCGCGAACCCAATATCGGTAAAAATATTGTTCCGATTATTCCGGATGAAGC
>CAZSVD010000303.1:0-10534 GCA_964610145.1 uncultured bacterium
GAAGTCCCGTTTCTTCACCGCAAATGTAGGCACCTGCACCGCGATGAACGACAATCTCAAGTTTGTAATCTTTACCTAAAATCTTCTCGCCGAGATACCCTTTCGCTGTTGCTTCTTCGATGGCTTTTTTAAGCAACTGAACCGGTTTCACATATTCGCCGCGAATATAAACATAGGCCTTGTGCACGTTATTCGCGACGGAAGCAATCATGACTCCTTCCAAAAACAAATGCGGAGCATGCCGCAAAATATATTTATCTTTGAAAGTTCCCGGCTCACCTTCGTCGCCGTTAATCACAAGATAAACGGGTTTGCCTAAATTTTGCGGAATAAAACTCCACTTCATACCGGTCGGAAAGCCCGCGCCGCCGAGTCCGCGCAGATTCGCCTTCTTAACGGTTTCGATGATATCTTCGCGCTTCATTTCAAGCGCTTTGCGAATAGCCTGATAACCACCGTCTTGCTCGTATTCCGCGAGCGAGAAGGTTTTACCTTCGATAAAATATTTAGAGATTAACTTTTCTGTCATGTGTTTGTTCTGCGCTAAAGCGCAACCACGTTATTTATTCTTCTTAATCAAATCTGCGACTTTTTCGTCATTCAAATGACCGAAATATTCATCATCATTTAATTGCAGCATCGGCGCAAGCTCGCAGGCGCCCAAACACTCAACTTCTTTCACTTCAAATTTTCCGTCCGGAGTTTTTTCGCCGGATTTAATGCCCAAATGCTTTTCGAAGCACTTTACGATTTTTTCCGATCCGAGAAGATTGCAAGTCAGCGTACGGCAAACATTGAAGCGAACCTTAGCTTTCGGTTCGGTGTAATACAAAGTATAAAAAGTCACCACTTCGCGCACATCCATCGGAGAAACTTTCAAATACTCCGCGATCGCTTCTTCCATCTCGAGCGAAATGTGTCCGTAATGTTCCTGCAAAATATGCAGCACTTCCAGCATCGGCGCGCGGCGGGTTTCGTATTTCGCAACCACCGGATCCGTCTTCGCTAAAACTTCTTTTGTAAAAATCTTTTGAAATAAACTCATCTGTCCAACTCTCCGCCGATCATATTGACCGATCCAAAACTCGCGATAATGTCAGAGAGCGTATCTCCCTGAATCACCTTATGCAACCCAGCCATAATCGTAAAGCAAGGCGGACGCACGCGCACACGATACGGAGTTCCTGTACCGTCACTTACAACATAAAAACCCAATTCTCCGTTGGCGCCTTCAACCGCGTGATACGCTTCTCCTGCGGGAGGCCGTGTCCCATGTCCCACCATCACGGTTTTGAAATGATTCATCAATCCTTCGATGTTGGAATAAGTCTCTTCTTTCGGAGGCATTGCGGCGCGTTTATTGCAGGTTCCGACTTCCGCACGGTTATCTTTATGATAACCCTCAAGCGTCGGATCAAATACCGCGGACTTTGTCACAATACCTTCGGTATGACCCATTTTCGCGCTATCAACCAAGTCTTCGCCTTTAACAATTTCGCCCTGCTCATTTACAAGCACATGTCCGGCAGGTATCTGCTTAAAAGCCTGTTCAACGATACGCATACTTTGTTCCATTTCATCCATGCGCACAAGATAACGGTCCAGACAATCCCCTTTGCTTCCGACCGGAATTTCAAAATCAAACCGGTCATAAACCAAATAAGGCGTCGCGCGGCGCACGTCAAAATCAACTCCGGTGGAACGCAAAAAGGGCCCGGTCATGCTGTAAGAAATGGCGTCCTCTTTAGAAATAACACCGACATTTTTGATGCGATCGATAAAAATACGGTTATGCGTTAAAAGCTGGTCGCATTCGCGCAAAACTTCACGGGTCTTTTTAATCACCGTGTGGCATTTCGGTTCAAAGCCCTCAGGCAAATCACCTTTGACTCCGCCCACGCGCGCGTAAGAAATCGTCAAACGCGCACCGGTAACTTCTTCCACAAGCTGATAAATCTCTTCGCGCTGTTTAATCATATAGAGAAAAACAGTAAACGCGCCAAGTTCCATCGCTGACGCCGCAAGGCAGGTCAAATGATCGGTTACGCGGGAAAGTTCGCTCATGATCACGCGGATATATTGCGCGCGTTCGGGCGATTTGAGACCAAAAAGTTTTTCGACCGCCATGCAATAACCGATGTTATTGATCAAAGGCGAAACATAATTCAAACGGTCGGTATACGGAATTACCTGCAAATAACCGAATTGCTCGGAATCTTTTTCAAACGCGCGGTGCAAAAATCCGATTTCTGTTTCCGCGCCGACAACCGTTTCGCCGTCGAGCTCCACCACCAAACGCACAATGCCATGCATTGCGGGATGCGAAGGCCCGACATTGAGCATCATATTTTCTTTGCGTGTTTTCTGAAAGGTAGCTACTGACATATTATGACTTAATTGCTCCCGGCCCGATCAGCGGCTGACGTTTATTGATCGGATAATCTTTTCTTAAAGGATGTCCGACAAATCCGTCATACATCATGATTCGTTTTAAATCAGGATGTCCGTCAAATTTCACTCCGAATAAATCCCAACACTCTCTCTCAAACCAATTCGCCACAGCCCAAAGACCGCTAAGCGTCGGAACAGCCCCGCCATCGGCAACCGGCACCTTGACGCGCAAACGATGATTTTGTCCGTAAGAAAAGAAATGATAAACAACCTGAAAACGCGGATTCCAGCCAAGCCTTAAGCCATCCACCGCCGTTAAATCCATGAGGAAGTTCATCGCGTATTCGGCATCATCACGCAAAAACTGCGCGATTTTTAAAAGCGATGACGGCTTCACCACGGCGGTTTCATCGCCATGCTGCTCATGTGTTCCCAAAACATCTTCGGGAAATTTTTCTTTGAGTTTTAAGTGAAGATCTTTCATTGAATCGCTCAGGCTTGCTTTTGACGCTGCATTTTTTCCTGCAACTTCATCAATCCATCCAAAACATTTTCAGGGCGCGGCGGACATCCCGGAATGTAAACATCCACGGGAATAATCGTATCAATCCCCTGCACCGTCGAATAATTATCGTAAAAACCGCCCGTGCAAGTGCACACGCCAAATGCCACAACCCATTTCGGATCAGCCATTTGATCGTAAATGTGTTTTAAAACGGGAGCCAACTTATGGGAAATCGTTCCGACCACAAAAAGCACATCCGATTGACGCGGCGAGAAACGCGGCAAGCCCGCACCGAAACGATCCACGTCATAATGCGCGCAGGCTGTCGACATATATTCCATACCACAGCAAGCGGTCACGAAAGGATACTGAAAGATGGAAAACTTACGCGCCCATCCGATCATTTCTTCAAGCTTTGAAGTCACAAAACCCGTATTGGCTTGCGGAACAGTATTAATTTCCATTATTTAAAGCTGAAGGCGCCTTTTCGCCACGCGTACGCATCTCCCAAAAGAAAAAGCCCGAGAAAAATCATCATCGCCCAAAAGCTCTGCGCGCCCAAATCTTTGGCGATCACCGCCCACGGAAAAAGAAAAATAATTTCAACATCAAAAAGAACAAAAAGCATGCCTGCCAGATAAAACTTCACCGCGTGCCGGCCCACTGGGCTTTCAAAAGGCTTTTCACCAGATTCAAACGGCATATCTTTTTCCGCGCTGGGTTTTTTGGGTCCCAAAATCGTCGCGAGCAAAAGAAACACGCCCGACAAACCGGACGCGATCACAATCGTAAATAAAATTCCGAGATAATCTTTAAGCATAATTAATTCAATTTCGCGCGCACGCGAATCATGGCCTTTTCTGCCAGCGTATAATCCGGATTCAAACGATACGCCTCCTGAAAATGGGAAAGTGCGCGCATCCAGTTTTCTTTCTTCTCCCAAATCCGTCCCAAATTGTAATGAGCGTAAAAATAAGCGTCATACCGCTTGGCTTGCAAAGCGCCCTCGAGCCAAGTCACCGCTTCATCCCATTGTCCGAGCTCAATCAAATATGCGCCAATGTCATTGTACGGATTGCCGAAATCAGGATCGATTTCGATCGCTTTTTTACATTCCGCAATCGCGTCTTCAAAACGCCCGCCAAAACTGTACGCCCACCCCAAAAAAGTATGTGCTTCAGCGGTGGGGCACTTTTCCAATGACTGTTGATAAAGCTTAATAGCTTCATCCACGCGGCCTTGCATATGCTTTTCATAAGCATCATGAAAAAGACGCTCAGCCTGTCCTGTATCAAAATTGGAATCTTCGTACATGAAATAATGGCTCCACGCCCATTTTGGAAAGGGGGTATTTTAACAGACTCTAGCCTATAGACAATAGACTAAAACCGACTAAACACCCGGCGGACTGAAATAGAGTTCAGCGCCGATAGGAAATTACTTCAATAAGCGGGTTTTCTTGCAGTTTTTCGCGTGAAACCTCTTTAAATCCGGCAGGAACTCCGGGATAAAAAGCATCGCCCACAAAATCCTGATGGATCAAAGTCAGATAAATGCCTTCGATTTTGTCGATTGTCTGCTTGTAAATCTCCGCTCCGCCGATAATAAACGCCTTTTCGGTCGTAACGGCTTGAATCGCCTCTTGTATTGATGAAAAATTTTTTAAACTGCCGCTGTTTTCCCGCTTTGTCCGTGAAATCACGAAGTTTTCCCGATTCGGAAGCGCTCGCCCGATACTCTCAAAAGTCTTACGTCCCATAATCACCGTATGGCCGGTTGTCAGCGCCTTAAAAAACTTGAGATCCGCCGAAAAATGCCACGGCAGCTTATTGTCTTTGCCGATCACCTTATTTTGCGCCATCGCAACAACGTGATAGATTTTTATATTGCTGTTCATTCTGCCACCATAGCGAAAAAATTCTCAAAATTGAAATTAGAAACAAATGATTCTAACCCATTTGAATCAAGCTCATATGCTTTCCCGAAGCCTTCTAAAATTTTTTTTAACCTTGCATTAGAGCCTTTATAGCATCCGGTTACCACTTTGGGTCTAGAATACTTGCAAATTCGTTGAAAAAAGTCAGTCGCATGTTTATCTGTTTCAGGAAAACTATACCCCACAAAAATTAAATGCGTAGCTTCTGCAATTAATGACTCTGCGTATGCCCATTGTTGATTTATTAATAACTGCAAATTCGTTTTCGGCGTGCTTAATAAATTTTTATCTATAATGGGGGGCACAATTGCTGGTTGTCGAAATTTAAAAGTTGTATTTTCGTCGTAATAAGGTTCTATAAATAGGTCTTGTTGAATAATTGGCAGATCGAAGCCTTGTTCAAGCCAATTTAAACTTCCGTGCAGTTTTAGAACAAAGGGTCTAATTGGATCATAAAAAGAACTTCCCCCATGTCCTAAATAGCGGTGCCCTCCAATTCTCTCTAAACATTTCTCTGCTAGTAAATCATAATTAAAAGATATCACATCATATCTACGCCCAGAACTATATGCTCGGGCAAACAGTTTATCTAAAAGATTACCAAAATAATCGAGTTGCGAGTACGTCTGAAAAAGCAACATTCTCAGTTCGGTACCGACATGCCCAGTGAAGTAATGTTTAGCAGTTTCAGCTTTAAGCTCATTAAATTTTGCGAATCTTTTATTCTCAACATATTCCTTTTCTCTCTTTTCGAAGAACTCAATAAATTCTCTATAAAAACTAAAATCAAAATATTGCAATAATTCAGAAGTAAGCTCTGTAATAAGAAGCTCTTCGGCTCGAAACTTATGTGCGGTATCAATCAAAGAAAATGTTTTTTCTAAAGAATTATATTTTTTATATTTTCTGAGCAAACAAAGCGCCGGATATCTATCGGGATCTATTAAAACTTCTTCGAAAAACTTTTCATCGCTCGGCGGAAGATTTCCACTAGCAATGAGTTTGCTTCCCGAACCACGGGTTGCTCCGCTCCCGAAAATAAAACATGTATTCATAGATAAGGGAATTATACTCAAAATTAAAGAGAAAGGGTTCTGGTGGCTGTTTCCAGAATAAATTGCCGCCGCGAGTTCCGCAGGGCAAAGCCCGAGGACTGTTTGAGCGCCGGCAATTATGCGAAGCCCGTCCGGCTTGAGGATAAAGGCCCGCGCCGATGAGCGAACCGCTAAATAGAAAAGTCGTCCGCGAAGACTTTAACTTCCTTAGGCGTCACAAAAACAACTTCGTCTTTTTGAAGTTTCAGCAGCTTGAATTTTTCCTGCGACATTTCCACTTGTATCGACTCGCCAAAATCATTCACCACTTCAACGCGAACCAACGGTCCGGCAGAGTTAATCATCTTAATTTTCGCGCCGAAAGAACTTTGGCTTCCCTTGCGATCAATTTCCAGCGAATGCGGACGGACATAAACCTTAGCACTGCTGAGCACCTTGGCAGTTTCTCCGAAATAAGGTTTTCCGTCATCAATACGACAATGAAAAAAATTTACATTTCCTAAAAAATTATAAACAAACGGCGAGGCAGGATTATGATAAACCTCATCGGGGGTTCCGATTTGCTCAATCCGCCCTTCATTCATCACCACAATACGGCTTGCAACTTCAAGTGCTTCTTCCTGATCATGCGTCACGAAAACACTGGTCATATGAAGCTTGCTATGCAAATCACGCAACCATTGGCGCAGTTCTTTGCGGACTTTTGCGTCCAGCGCGCCGAAAGGCTCATCCAAAAGCAGCATCTTGGGTTCAATCGCGAGAGCCCGCGCCAAAGCTACGCGCTGCCGTTGCCCGCCCGAAAGCTGTGCGGGATAACGGTGCGCCATACCATCAAGACGAATAAGCCCCAAGAGCTCTGAAACTATTTCTTTTATCTTTTCATTGGAGGGGCGCAAAGCACGCGGGCGAACACGCAACCCAAAAGCAATATTTTCAAAAACCGTCATATGTTTAAACAAAGCGTAATGCTGAAAGACAAAGCCCACACCGCGATCTTTGACATTTTGCTTGGAAATATCATCGCCGTGAAAAAGAACCTGCCCTTCATCCGCGGATTCAAGCCCAGCAATAATGCGTAAAAGCGTGGTTTTTCCGGACCCTGACGGGCCAAGTAACGCCACCAAATCGCCGCTTTCAATTTTCAAATCCACTTTTTGAAGCGCTTCAAAAGTGCCAAATTTTTTACTAATCCCCTGAATGACGATGCTCATTTGCGTCCTCTTCTTATTTAAAAATAAACCGCTTACTTAGAAATCACTTCGCCTGTTTTTTCTGCCTGATGTTCAACCCATGCCTTAATTCCCAAAGTCACAAGCGCAAGCAGCATCAGAATGGATGCCACCGCGAACGCCGCCGTAAATTGATATTCGTTGTAAAGAATTTCAACATGCAAAGGAATGGTATTCGTCAGCCCGCGAATATGCCCGGACACAACCGAAACCGCGCCAAACTCGCCCATCGCGCGGGCATTACAAAGAATCACACCGTATAAAAGCCCCCATTTGATATTCGGAAGCGTCACTTTAAAAAAAACCTGCCATCCGTTGGCCCCCAGAATGACCGCGGCATTTTCTTCTTCCGTTCCCTGCGCTTGCATGAGCGGAATCAATTCACGCGCCACAAAAGGAAAAGTTACAAAAATAGTCGCGAGTACAATTCCCGGAACCGAGAAAATAATTTTAAGATCATGTTCTCTCAGCCAAGGACCAAATACTCCCTGAGCACCGAAAAGCAAAATAAAAATGAGTCCGGATATCACGGGTGAAACCGTAAAAGGCAAATCAATTAAAGTTAACAATACTTTCTTTCCGAAAAAATCAAACTTCGTAATCGCCCAGGCTGAAGCCAGACCAAAAACAACATTGAGCGGAACGGCGATTACCGCCGCGAGCAAAGTCAACTTAATCGCCGACAAAGCATCTTTCTCAACCAAAGCTTTAAAATAGAACCCAAGTCCCTTGTTAAGCCCGGTCAAAATAACGGTCAAAATCGGTAAAAATAAAAAAAGCACCAAAAAAACCAGCGCGGTCAAAATGAGGGTCCGGCGTACCCATACCGGCTCGGCAAGTCTCGACAATTTTTGTTTATTCAAAGTAACGGCTTCACTCATGACTTATAAGCTTTGGTGTTTACGCGTCCATGCGTGAAGAATATTAATAATAAAAAGTAAAACAAATGAAATCACGAGCGTCACTGCGGCAATCGCGGTTGCGCTCGCATACTCATACTGCTCAAGCTTCGTCATAATCAAAAGCGGAATAATTTCGGTTTTCATCGGCATATTGCCCGCGATAAAGACGACCGAACCGTACTCTCCGAGCGCACGCGCAAATGCCATCGCAGTACCGGTTAATAAAGAAGGCACGATGACGGGAAAAATCACTTTACTGAAAGTCTGCCAGTGATTCGCACCCAAACTGTGCGAAGCCTCTTCAAGTTCCTTTTCTAAGTCTTGAAGCACAGGCTCTACGGTTCGCACAACAAAAGGCAATCCGATAAAAGTAAGCGCGATCGTGATTCCGAGCGGAGAATAAGCCGATTGAATTCCCCATTGATAAAGGTATTTCCCGATCCAGCCATGTTGGGAATAAATCGCGGTCAAACAAATTCCCGCAACCGCCGTCGGCAAAGCAAAAGGAAGATCCACGAGCGCGTCCAAAAACTTCTTTCCCGGAAACTCATACCGCACAAGCACCCAGGCAACAAGCAATCCAAAAACCGCATTAATCAAAGAAGCCACAAGGGATGTTCCCATGCTCAATCTGAAAGCCGCAATGGAGCGCGGCGACAAAATCATTTCCGTAAATTCACCCCAGCTCATGGCTGATGCTTTAAAAAAAAGCATCGAAAGCGGAATAAGCACAAGCAGGCTCAGGTAAACAACCGTAAACCCGAGCGTCAGCCCAAAGCCGGGGAGAACACTAAATTGTTTAAGTTTAGAAAATTTCATAGGAAACATAATAAACCACGCGGCTCATAAATCAAAGCCGCGTGGTTTGGGGGACAATCGCTTCAGCTGTCCAACTTAATTTAAATAGATTTTGTCAAAAATACCGCCATCGGCAAAATGCTTTTTATGAGCTTCTTTCCAGCCCCCAAAATCATCGATGGTCACCAGCTCAATTTTCGGAAAACGATCACCATATTTTTTGAGCGCAGTTTCGGAACGAGGACGATAATAATGTTTTCCGATAATATCCTGACCTTCTTCGGTATAAAGGAAGTTCAAGTAAGCTTGAGCCACTTTTTCCGTTCCGTGTTTCTTGGCAACAAGATCAACCACCGTCACCGCGGGTTCCGCCAGAATACTGACAGAAGGAACCACGATTTCGAACTTATCTTTACCTAATTCATTGACGGCAAGAAAAGCTTCATTTTCCCACGCCAATAAAACATCGCCGATGCCGCGCTCAACAAATGTGGTTGTCGCTCCGCGCGCACCGGTATCAAGCACCGCGACGTTCTTATACAGTTTCTTAATAAAATCCTGCGCCTGAGTTTCATCTTTGTTGAATTTTTTCAAAGCAAACGCCCATGCCGCCAAATAATTCCAACGCGCGCCGCCCGATGTCTTGGGATTGGGCGTAACAATCGAAACGCCTTCTTTCACCAAATCATCCCAGTCCTTGATTCCTTTCGGATTACCTTTCTTAACCAAAAAGACAATCGTGGAAGTATACGGCGTGCTGTTTTGAGGCAGCTTCTTTTGCCAGTTCTTTGAAATCAATCCGGCTTTAACGCTCAGCTGATCCGTGTCATATGCGAGCGCAAGCGTCGCGACATCGGCATCCAACCCGTCAATAATTGCGCGAGCCTGCTTGCCCGATCCACCGTGTGATTGGTTAATCACAACCGTTTGGCCAGTTTTTTCTTTCCATTGTTTGATGAAAGCCGGGTTTACGTCTTCGTAAAGTTCGCGCGTCGGATCATACGACACGTTCAGAAGCGTAATCGGCTTAGGTTCATTGGCGAACGCCGCGTTCGGCGCGCCGCCCAGCGACAGCACAAATGCCGACAAATTAATTAATGCGATCCATTTCTCTTTCATAAATCCTCCGGTTAATTTTTTAAAACGCCAATTGCAAACGCGTTGCGATCACGTTTTCACGCTCGCGATCAAGCCCCTGCGCGGCGCCGCCCTCAAAAAAGAGCTGATCATAATTGAGCTTGAACGTAAGGTTGCGATTCAAATACCAGTTAAGCCCGATCGTATATCCCTGAGCTCCCTGAATCGAAGATCCCACCGTCGCAAAACGGTTGAACATACCTTCGTCCAAATTCAGCGCATGATAACGTCCGACAAGCTCGAAAGCTCCCCAGGTTCCTTTTTGGGGATCAAAATTATTTCTCGGAATCACTCCGTTATAGGAAGCTTTTTCCCCCGTTAAAACATACGACCCAGCAATTTGCCAAGAATTATTGCTGGCTTCAATCGTATTCGCTCCGATGCGAACGGTTTGTTTCGACTGCACATACTCCCCTAACAAACCGAATTGATTCCAGTAATAATAAAACTGCGGAGAAAAACGTGTCCGGTTTCCGTCCGCGAAAGCAGCGGAATTAAAACTGAAATCCGTTTGCTGTCCGATTGTTCTAAAAGACGGAAGCTGCGGACTCGCGGTTGTTCCGTGCGCTGTGCCGGCACTC
>CAZSVD010000304.1:0-1670 GCA_964610145.1 uncultured bacterium
GACCAGTATAGGGTTAAAGACATACTAAAACGATACAAAGACGAAATTAGCGTAAAAAAACTCAGCTATGATAACGAGAGGCACATTCTGAACCGCCTTATACAGCAGCCCTTTGCCAGTATGTCGCTTGCTGAAATTAACTCTGCAAAAATATGTGATTACCGTGATAAACGACTAAAGGTTGTGCAGCCAGGCACTGTCAGGCGAGAGCTGGCACTATTGAAACATGCCTTTGATATTGCTGAACGGGAATGGAATATGCCGATCCGCGTAAACCCACTGAATAGGATTGCCCGTATAAAACCACAGGCGGGACGTACACGGCGACTCGAAGTTGGCGAGTATGAAAAGCTACAATCAGCATCGGAAGCTACCAGAAACCAATTAATTTTTCCCATAATATGCTTTGCGGTTGCTACAGGAATGCGGCGCGGCGAAATACTACGGATGAAATGGCCTGATATAGATTTTAGGAGCAGGACCTTGCATATACCTATTACCAAGAATGGACATGCTCGAACTATTCCGCTTTCCAGTAATGCGATTGGGATCTTATCAGCATTGTTGCAACAGCAGAGCAAGGATCAGGGCTTGGTATTTGGACTAACCGACAATGCGTTTAAATTGGCTTGGCAAAGGTTGCGTGACAGATCAGGAATTCATGATCTTCACTTTCATGATCTGCGACATGAAGCAATTAGTCGTTTCTTTGAAAAAGGATTATCCGTTCCCGAAGTCGCGCTTATTTCTGGGCATCTTGATTATAGGATGCTGGCACGCTACACGCACATTAAGCCTGAAAGCATAGTAAATAAGCTGGGATAACCCTCCGGCACAGCCCGAATCAAAATTTAGAAGTGCTATTTGCTGTATCTGTAAAGTTTGTCCTTAACTGATATCTTGGAGACAATATGTCGCAAAACATGTGTCTTTAAAGACACATTGCTCAAAAGATAATGAAGCATTCGCGCATATTTTTACTGCACTGTCTAAGTTAAAAAGTAGTCTGAAAAAATTTGAATCTTTTAAAATTTAGGAATCAAAACCATTCTTCCGGATTAGGCTACACTGTCTATTTTTCAATTATAGGTTGCATCAAGAAAATTTTTTGTCTTTTCAAAAATAACTTTTCTTGCAAGATGTTCTTGCACGCAAAATGACGCGAAGATTGAAGGACGTATGGATAAAAAAACAGGATACCCCATGAGAGCATTTTTTTAAGCTTCTTAATAGGGCGATCTGTCTCATCTTTATTAAAAACGTTTCGATCATCGATAACCCCTAGCAATCCGTTAATCAAAACGGAAAAGGAGAAACTATGTCTAAAATGACCACTCTTGAATATCAACAAGCACGTGATGAAGAAATTAAACGACTGCTTTCACTGGGGATTGCCCTAACCCCCCTGCATGGCATTAAAGTTGATGGCTTATGCACTTGCGGAAAGGTTGATTGCGCCAGTGGAGGCAAGCATCCTATTCGCAAATGGAGTGAGCGCCAGAATCAAGCTTACACATCAGAGGAAGCCGATCGGTTATTTAGTCAGGTTCCATGTGCTAACATAGGAATCCTTATTCCGCCAAACCTTTTGCGGGACATTCAACGCCATGAAAGAACACCTGCTCCAAGCATAGAAACGCCCTATGGCATAGCGGTAAAAGAGCAAGAGC
>CAZSVD010000305.1:0-3576 GCA_964610145.1 uncultured bacterium
TATCCCAAAGCATAATCACACCGACAACGTCATGCTCAATAAAAGGAACGCCTATACAACCGGATGAAAGACGAAATTCCCCCGTATCGGCGATGCGCCCTTCAATACCGCGCCCCACACGAACGCGGTGATGATGAACAAAACGACGGTGATGCCCCAGCGTAAAAAAAGGTGCAAGATGCTTACCGTCCTCTTCCATAAGAAGGATCGAACAGCCTTGGGCTTTTAATATTTGAGCACTCAATCTTCCGATGCGCGGCAAAAGATCCTTTAGCCGCAAAGAAGCACTGATTACGCGATGAACCGAGTGCATCGTCGAAAGCGCCAATGCCCGCGGATGTACGGTTTCATAAAAATTATTCAATTCAAAATTCTTGTAGGCAATTTCCAGCTGCGCCTGAACAAAATGATGAAACGGCTTCACAAGCGGTTCGTTATTCTTTTTGAGGCGGTTTTCTGCGGCGGAGGTAAAACCCGTCAAAAAGATAAAACCTTTGTATCCTCCCAAATGACTTAACCCCACCATCAATCCTAAACGTCCGCGACTCGTACGAAAAAGAATCGGCAAGGGCTCTTGCATTTCAGCGTGCTCAATCCATTGATCGGCAAACTTCTTTAAAAAATGGGCATTGCTTGCTTTTTCGGACGAAAGAGGACTGAATGAAGACGCGCCTTTGCGATCAAGATGAATCAATTTGGATTCGGAAGCGGAAGGAGCAATATAAAGCCAGGAGTCAGGCCGGTCAAAGAGCTTATTAAATTCGCGAAAACCATCCTGCCAGGATGTGCTTGAAATTAAGTACTTTTCAATGACGCTGAGATTTTTCTTTGAGCTTAACGCTTTTTGAGTCATCTCGCGTCCGTCCTTCAGCCTTTAACGTGGCTAAAAAGGCTTTGAGTTCCGATCCATGAAGGTTCACCTTCCCAGACCGACCCTCGTTTCTCAATAATCACCTTGGGCAAACCGTAGAAATCAAGCAATTGATTAAAGAACCGCAAGTCCCATATTTCCATACGGTTTTGTTGGGCAAAAAGTTTCGCGTTTTGCTCGATGCCCCCGGCTGCGACAAGCACGCGCTTTGTCGGTTTTTTACGGCTCGCTGTGGATTGCAAAAACTTTTCGACATCATAATCGTGAATTTCATCCACGGAGGTCAGAAAAAAACGCTGTTCTTTCGATGTCTGCGCGCGAATAATGGCCTGAAGTTCAGAAAAAGCGGAAACGCTCACTTCTTGAAAGTGCGCTCCGGCAATTTTGCGTCCGTCCATCACAATACTTTCTGAGCGGAACAACTTGAGCAAAGCTTCAAGACGCGCGGCTATTTTTCCGGTATCCGACTCAAAACAAGTTTCATAAATCTCCCCTAACCGGCGCGTCCAGCGGCCGCGGCGTATTTTTTCATCCGCCAATTGCCCGGAACAAGCGGGAGCTAAATATTCCGCCGCCCAAAAACGGAAAAGACCATCACGCAAGCCATATGAAGTGCCTCCGGATACAAGCCAGTCTTCTTCTTCCATGCGAGCAATTAATTTTTTGATTTCCGGTAGTTTTAAGCCCAACAATGAGGCAAGAGATCCAGGTCGAATTTTTCCAGCACCCAAAGCCGCGCAAACTTCCGCGATCAAACTGTCGCGCTCGCGGGACGAACGTCGAAATGAAGCGACGCGCTTTTGAAAATCCATGGCGATACGGCCATCTGCTTCCAAAACTTCGCGAATCACAGTTTCAAAAAGCAAAGCCACACCGATTTGACGACGCGGATCAGAACAAACAGACTCATCTAAATTTCTTAACAGAGCTTCCAGGTAGCGGGGCTCGCCATCGGTCATTCTGAAAAGAAACCGCCGTGCCGGAACGGACAAATAGCTTCCGCAGGCGCGCGCGTCAATCGCCAGATTCATTTCACGAAATCCCAGAGGCTGAATATCCAGATTTTCAAAATTGCTGAATAACAACGAAAGTTTTTCTGAAAAGATTTTTCGCGCGCGGCGTGGAGAAGAACTCGTGACAACAAAAAGAGCCTCTTTCTCCATCATGAGTCGATTTCCAAAAATAGAATAAACATCATGAATTCCCAACTTCTCGAGCGCCAAGAGCTCATCCATAAAAAGAACCACTTTCCGGCCTGTTTCTTCGGCAAGCTGTCCGACCAGAGCGAAAAGCTCACGGACTGCGAGCGCGGCATTTCCCTGTTTATTCAACTTTAATATGTGCCGAGCGGCTTTGCATGTTTTAGGAAGTGTTTCTTCTGCGGATTCAAGCAAAGACTCCAAAGAGCCGTCCGAAATCGAAAGCGCCGACAGGATTAATCCGCGAATCCAATAAGAAATTAAATGCGGCGGAGCAACCTCGCCAATAGAAAGCGAAACGGGAAGCAATGTCGCACGACTGCGCACATGATCAATGATCTTCGAGATAAGCTTCGTTTTGCCAACGCCAGACCGACCCAGAATAGCGACGTTTTGGCGGTAACCGCGCTCAAAATCCTCAACTCGCTTGATCAAACGCAATTCGATTTGATCGCGATTCAAAACAGTCATGCCTATTTCTTCCTCCAAAATTCAAGAAAAGGAGGGCGGCCAGGTAAAAAGAAAGTAAAAAAAGAAAAAAACATGCAAGAACGGCCGTCCTGTGAAGGCTATCTTACAAATCCGCGGGCGAATGGCAAGTAAAAAGAACAACTTTTCCGAAGGATTTGTAGAGAGAACTTGACTTTTGGAGACTCTTCAAGAATTTTGCGGCGGAACCGGACGGGAAAACTTCTCAGAGTGATTCGCGAGACGTGTTTTAACACGTTCAGTAGACACAAGATGGCGTTTCCAACGACGTTCCGCAGAACGCAAATCCATTTTAGATTGCCGTACAAAATCGTGGACGCTTCCCTCTCCACCGACCTGAGAATTTTCGCTGAGAGACTCTTCTGACATGATCCCACGCAGCATACTGAGGTGGCTTTCAACCAAAGGACAAAGCTCTTTGGCTTCAGGAACCGGAGAAGACGCAACTTTGTCGTACAAAGCCTGCCACTCTTTCTCCATTTTTTCTACAAAGGGCTTAATGAGCTGAGTTTGTATTTTTTTCATATTTGAGATGCTCTATGATCTCATATTTTATATCGGTCGAAACAGAAAAAGTTGAAGACTTTCTTATCTTATGCTGAGATAGACTCAGTTTCCGTTTCCGATGCCGGAATAAAAATACGAATCGCCGTCCCCTGATCGGGTAAACTCTCGAGTCCGATTTGCCAGGCATGCGCGTCGCAAATGGCTTTTACAATGCTCAATCCTAAACCTGAACCTTCGCGGGAACGTGCCTTTTCATCGCGGAAAAACCGCATAAAAATCTTCGGCTGATTTTCAGGAGCAATGCCAATGCCTGTATCTCGAACCTCAACCATGGCAGTTCCCTCCTGAAAAATAAGAGAAACGTCCACGCTCCCGCCGGAATCCGTAAATTTGAGCGCGTTATCCACTAAATTATTCATCACGCGCTTAAAATGACCTTCATCCGCTTCAAAAATGCAGTCGGCCTGAGGCTTCCAATTCAGCTTCACACCTTTTAAACGGGCTCGTTCC
>CAZSVD010000306.1:0-2573 GCA_964610145.1 uncultured bacterium
CATGGGCAAATAAATCCATAGGATATGCCCCCGCCTTTGCAAGATCATTTCCGACATTGAGCGCCACAGCCGTAAGATCCGAACGATCACCTTTCTTGATCGCATCACCCAAATCGCCCACAAGCGCATAGAAATCCGCCAATATTCCGCGAAACTCATCAGCATCCTCTTTGTTCAGAGCATTGAGCATTTCGAGTTTGTAGGCATAAAATCGCTCGACACCTTCTTTAAAATTCGCAGGTTTAACATAATTGGCCCGCGCTTCAGAACGCGCTCCGGCTAAAGTCGCCGCAGTGAAAGGTAAACTCATATCAAGAATTGTTCCCCGCCGCACACGCCCTGGTACACCGGCCATGGCTGATTTCACTTCAGCACGGCGATTTGATAAATGAACCAAAGGCACCAAAGATCCCGAAGGAATAACCATACGCAAAAGCTGTTGGACCTGTGAGGTTTCAAGCATGGTCCGGCGATATGTTTTCTTTGATTCTTTTACATCAAAATCGCCCGCATTCGGCATAATCGACACATAGCCATATCCCGCGGCCTTCAGTTTTTCCAACATTCCTTTTTGATGAAATCCTCCCAATACAAGAACTACGCGGTTTTGATTTTTGCGCTGCATTTGATTTTGCAAATTCTCAAAAAAGTAAATCTCGCGCTGCTTCGCGGTTTTGTAAAATTGAATCGATTTTGAAAAAGCCTTATCCAAATTCGAATCTGTCACAAAGCTTCCAAGCTCACTCCAAATCGCGGAAGGCATAAGCTCGCTTTGCCGAGGCTCTATTTTCTTCCATTCTTCCGAAGCCAGGCTTAATGTCAGAATTTTTCTAAGGTAAAAAGTTTTCCGGTAAAGTTTCAGCAGGGATTTCTCTTCCGGTTTCGCGGCAAGCTTTGAAACAATTCTCCAAATGAGCTGTTCCATCTCTTTCATCAGAGCACTGGGGTCTACTTCCTGCATCAGGGCATTCATGCCCACCCACTGAGTCCATACGGGATAATCTTTGAACTCAAAACCTCGCGGCTGCATCACTCGAACCAATTCTTCCAGCACCGCCCTAACCTGAGAGGTCTTGGGAGATAAACTTTGAACTTTCTCGGCCAAACCCTTCGGAGCGCTGTTTTTATTAAGCCATTCCATTAATCGCGTCAAATCAGCATTCACCGCGTCGGGCTGAATTTTCCCATCTATCTCTCTCAATTTGAAATACCGGATCAACATGGGATATTCAAACTGATTTCTTGGATTCAATAAATCTAACTGCAACGTCTCTTTTGCTTGTAAACCGATTTTTTTCAACGTTTCCGGCAAGGCTTGCTGTAGAGTTTCCGCCTGATCGACCGCTTTCAAAAACTGCAGAAGGTTCGGATTCAAAACCAGGCCGGCCTTTTTTTGAAATAAAAGAGACAGTGCATCAAGCTCACCGGCAATTTGATGGTCATGACTGATGATTTCTCGGAAAAGACTTAAATCCATAGCGTAGGGATCCGCAGCCTCGACACCTTCCGCTTCTGCGCATTGATTTTTTTTACATTTTTGATCAATGGCTTGATCCAAAAGAAACATTTCCGCTCCCGTCAGCTCGCCTCGCTCAAGCAACCTATCCCCGACAAGACGGCTCGGTTCAAGCTCATCATAGAAGCGATACAAATCGGGATTTAATTTTTGCGCGGCACCTTCAAGCAAAAGTAAATTAATTCCATAATTTTGATTCAGAAATGAAATCAAGCTACGGATATTTTTTTGAACCGCTAAACTTCCATGCGCATCCTGAATAAGAATTACGGACTTCCCGTTCGTTCCCAAACTCATCTCCTGAATTCGGCCAAATTCGGATGGAATTTGCTCAACTATTCCCGGTCGCTCAGACAGTGGCCTGAATGCTTGCACGACTTGAGAAAAAGACGTCGGCGTGTTTTGAGTTACTACAAAAGTAATAACAAGTCCAAGCGCGACTGACTTTTTAAAAGTTTCTTTAATTGTCATGGATTGCTCTTAAACATACCGATGGCACCTTTATTTAAATTTCTTTAATAAAATAGTGCCACCCTATTTTTCCATTGTCAAAAAGATGACGCTATCAATAAATAGCAAAATATAGCTTTATGACATTTTTAATAAGCATTAAATGCTTTTCTTAATACTAAATAGATTTAGATACCCAGTGATTGGGAGAATGGACTTTGTAAGAACTAAATTGCTAGAGCTAGCTTAGTGAAGAATTGAAAGCAAAGCAGAATCGAGAAATGCATATCGGAATTTAAAATCAGCTTGAATTGCTTTACGCGGAATGGCTTTCTGTCCACCCAAGAGTATTTGAGCCATTTCACCCAAAAGCAAATTTAATATAAACGATGGAATATGCAGCCATGACGGACGATGAAGTGTTCTGCCTAAAGCGGAACAAAACTCTTTGCTACGTACAGGATAAGGCGCACATGCATTAATTGGCCCTGAAATACTTTCATTTTTAAGCACGAACAAAATCAATCCGATGACATCTTGAATATGAATCCACGGAAACCACTGCTGCCCCGAGCCTAATGATCCGCCTAAAAACAACTCAAACGGC
>CAZSVD010000307.1:0-2059 GCA_964610145.1 uncultured bacterium
CGATTAATCCGCGGCAAAGAGCCTTCATCTCGTCTTTATAATAAGTCAAATTATCATCTTCAAAATCAAATACGCGGATACCCTGCTGATACCGCTCGCGGATGCCTTCTAAAACTTTTCCAACGCTTTGCCGGCGATAGCGAAATCCAAATGTATTATGCACCGAGCAAAAGGTGCAACGATGCGGACAGCTGCGGGATGTAATCACAAAACTAAGCGGTTTTTTTTCATAAAGATAGTTTTGAAATTCAAGATCCGATAAATCCGGTTCGGGCAAATCCTCGATTTTGTAATTATCCTGCCGCTCATTCAAAATCATTTTGCCGTCTTTTTTCCAGCCTAAATTAGGAACACCGCTCCAGTTTTTTTCGGATTGCCATTGCTTTAAAAATTCAACAATCGGAAGCTCTCCCTCTCCAAAAATAATAAAATCAACCGCGGGTTCGGCAAGCACACGTTCGGGCAAAGCCGACACATGCGATCCACCCATTAAAATTGCAATTCCAAAATTTAATTTCAATTCACGCGCAACGCGCAACGCTTCACGGTAATACGGTGAAAAAAGCGCGGAAATGCCGATAATATCGGGCTTGATCATCGCAACATCACGGGTAATTTCATCATCATCAGCGCCAAAATGATAATAATGATGAAAGGTTGAAAAGGGGCTTTTGTCGTGATGCTCATAATATTCCCGCAAATACGACAGCTCTTTCGGAATCGCTAAGGTTTTACGACCCCAGCCGTGATGATAATCACGAATAACAACATCGACATCCAGAAGATATTTACGAATCGCGCCTTTGAGGTAAGCCAAACCAATCGGCTGAAGACGAATGTCCGTATCGTAAAAATCCTCAACCGGAGGCTGAATGAGCAGTAGTTTCATTCGAAAATTTTAGCATGAAACCAGCCAAAACTGATCTTTGGCACTGTTTATTTAGGCTTTTGTGGGCGAATTTCAGGCAAAGTCGAACGCTGGTTTTTCTCGCGCTTAAGCGCTTCGTGGCAAAGACTTTCCTGAAGGCGGAAAGGTTTTTCGCCCGCCTGAGGCTGACGCAAAATATACTCGCCCTTTGAATTTAATATACGGGCTTTTTGGTTATCTTTAAAAATATCCTGCAAATAATCCACAATACGTTTTTTTAATTTACGATCAAGAATCGGAAAAAGAATTTCAAGCCGGCGGTCTAAATTGCGCGTCATCCAATCGGCGCTTGATAAATAAATCTCATCATTGCCACCGTTTTCAAAATAAAAGATACGCCCATGCTCTAAAAAACGATCCACAATGCTGACAACCTCGATGTTATCACTGACGCCTTTAACCCCCGGGACAAGACAGCAAATCCCGCGGATATTCAGCCGTACGCGCACACCGGCCTGGGAAGCACGGTAAAGCCGCTGGATCAAATCCGCATCGGCCAGTGAATTCATTTTTAAAATAATAAGCCCCGGTCTTTCTTTGGTGCTTCGTAAAATTTCGCGTTCGATCAGTTTTTCCAGTTTTTGACGCAGCGTGTAAGGCGCCATATCAATTTTTGAAAATCCAACCGGCTGGGAAAATCCCGTCACGACGTTAAAAAATGCGGTCACATCACGGGTCATTTCATCATCACTCGTAAAAAAACCAAAGTCGGTATAAAGTCGCGCGGTTCTTTCGTTGTAATTTCCCGTCGCTAAATGCACGTAGCGTTTTAAGCCCTCAGGCTCACGGCGCACAACCAAACAAACCTTGGCATGTGTTTTAAATCCCGCGACGCCATAAAGAACCGTGGCGCCGGCCTGAATCAATCGATTCGCCCAATCAATATTACGCTCTTCATCAAAACGGGCTTTCAGCTCGATTAATACCGTCACCTTTTTCCCGCTCAAGGCGGCTTTTTCAAGCAGCCCCACGACATGCGACGACTGAGCGGCACGGTAAAGCGTTTGCTTGATCGCAAGCACATCGGGATCATGCGCCGCTTCTTTTAAAAACTGCAAGACCAAATCAAATGATTCATAAGGATGCTGAACCAACAAATCTCTCTGCTTCAAAACATCCCATATTTTCACA
>CAZSVD010000308.1:0-3339 GCA_964610145.1 uncultured bacterium
TTTATTTTTGAAAGACGAAGCTGATTTGGTTCTTGGAGTCCGATGGCAACGCAATGCTTACGGTCTTTTCCGTTTTTTTATTTCCGTTATTTATATTTTTTTATTGAACGGACTCTTTAAAATCCGTATCAATGATTATAACTGGTCACAAGGTTGGAGCCGTAAATCGCTTGATTCCATGCAAATCACTTCCAAGTCACTTTTCATGCTGCCGCAAATTATTATTCAGGCGCATGATCTTGGATTTCGCATCAAGGAAGTTCCGTCAAATCACCGTGGGCGTCAATGGGGCAAATCATCGCTCAATTTTAAGATTATGGGATTTGCGCTTTGGGAAGCGGCTAAATTTTACTTCTACCGTCGGTCTGCGGCCTACCCCTATCACTCGGCCAAAGCATAAAGCTCAAGCCGGTAACCATTAGAGTTCCTTGCAAGCAAATCCGCCCAGGTAAAAGGACCGCCTGTAATAATTTCATGATCTAAGGCCTCGGCATCTTTTACCTGTTCACGTCTGTAAGGATCCCAAACCTGAATCAGCTTAGACTGTTTGCGCAGTAGCTCAATTTCGGAAGTATCCTTGTGATTACGCGGAACAACTAATACATATTGAATTTTTTTATCTCGTATCGCATTGATACTCCAATCCAATTCCGGGCTTGCGAATAAAAATGGGTTTGAGACTTTATTTTTTGCCAAAAAATAAAGTTCATAAGACGGATTTATCTCACAGTTATCAAGCTTGGCACGGAGTCGCGGATCCACTTTTTGACTAAGCTTCTCCTTTAGTTGCGCGCATGAAAAATCAAGATGAGGAGTCAAAGAGGTTCCGTCCAAAGCAATTCTAGATCCGGTTTTAATATTTTTCCTGATCCAATCAGCCGCTTCGGTTCGCGTATCCGACCGTCTCATTACCAAATCAAAGTTCACATCTTTAAAAAAGTTAAGCGCGAGAGCGAGAAAAAGCAGGAGCAAAACCATGCGGTGCAAAAATGAAGATGATCGCGCAAAAATAAATATTGAAAAATCAACCGCCAAATAAATCAAAAAAGGTACTAAGGGCAAAATATATCGCCCATAGGGCTGCCCTTTCTGCCAAAGCACTAAGTAATAAAACACACAAAACAACGCAACGCTTTCAATTTTAGCGTTTTTTGAAAAAGCGGATCGAATGATTCCACCGAACGCGAGAGCTGTAAGAGGCCAGCCCAAGCCCTCCACCAAGGAATATTGGATATGGTGAAAAAATGGAACCCCTTGGTTAGCAGCGCTTTGCTCACGTAATTCTTGTATAAAAAAGGAATGATCCAGAATAGCAAAGGGATTAAGCAGACAAAATAAGATAATGCATGCTACTCCGGCGGTAATCGCAGCCAAACAGCGTTTCGGATAACTGAGACCGCAGAGCGACCGAAACAGCATCCACAGATACGGCAATGCTAAAAAAATTCCGTTGTATTTAAACGCCGCCGCGATTCCGATCAAAGCGCCTAACCAGATATGGTTCCGAATGAGAGAAAAATCTACCATGTGAAGCTGATAAAAAAAGACAATCATGGCAAAAACCAGCGGTATATCAGCATAGATATAATGCGCGTCGGAAACATGCACAAAACATACGGCGAATAAAAATCCCGCAAGATGAACAAAGAAATCAGAACGTCCCTGCTGCCTAACCCACGACATCAAAACGTAAATCGAAAGAATCGAGGGAAGCACTCCCAAAAACAACCGGCCAACAACATAGAAAAGAGTCGGGTCACGAAAGAACAAATGCGCGAATTGCGCTGAATCAGACCACGCTCCGGCAATTTTTCCAACAATAAAAAGAATGCCATAAACCCAAAAAAGTAAATAACTGGTCAGCGGAGGTATGTTAAAGAAGTGCGGATTAAAATCCCCGTTCGCGAAGTTTAATGCATGGTTGACCACAATCGGCTCGTCGGCATGATAAAGATGTGGAAGCCCAAAACCAATGCCCCACACCCGCAAAAAGAAAGCGAGTAGCAGGATAGCGCCCGGAGCAACCCAAGAGCGAAAGGAGGAGAAATGATTTATCTTTTGTGCAGCCATCGAATTCGCATGACATCCCAGAACATGAGGAGCGGATCGCGGAAAACATTGACCTTGGATGCGGCGGAGTTAAGCCAGGTTACCGGAAGCTCGACAATTTTAAGCTGAAATCGTTGCGCCAAAAATAAAAGTTCCACATCAAAACTAAACCCGTCGAGCTTCTGAACCGCAAAGAGACTGTCAACAGCAGCGCGGCTGAAACATTTAAATCCGCATTGAGAGTCACGGATGCCGCGAAACGCAAAAAGAGTCGCGACACCGTTAAAAATCCGCCCCATAATTTCACGGAACAGAGGCTGGTGCTCCACAATATTTGCGCCAACGGCGGAACGTGAGCCAATGACGACATCCGCTTTCTTTTCAATTAAAATTGGCAAAAACTTATCCAGTTCTTCGATCGGAGTGGAAAGATCCGCGTCGCTAAACAAACAATATTCACCCGATGCCGCCAACATTCCTCTCCTGACTGCGGCACCCTTGCCGCGATTTTCAGGAATCTGCAAAACTTGAAACGAAACCTGAGCGTTTTTAAGCGCTGCCTGAGATACCGCGACCGTTGAGTCCAAGCTTCCGTCATCCGCGACAATAATCTCCGCTGAATAGGGTTTTGTACGAAGAAATTCAACAATTCGATTGAGAGTGGCACTGATCCGTTTTTCTTCGTTATAGGCAGGAATTACAACGGATACGAAGGGCTTCATTTGGGTTGAGGTTCTTTTAACCGCGCTTTGAAATAATCAAGAGTTTTTGCCAATCCGTCTTCAAGGCGCACCTGAGGCTGCCAACCGAGCAATGATTTTGCGCGGGATATGTCGGGTTGACGAACCTTAGGATCATCGATTGGCAAAGGATCGAAAACCACCGTGCTGCCGGAATTTGCCAACTTAACAATTTTTTTTGCAAGCTCAAGCATGGTCAGTTCATTTGGATTGCCAATATTCACCGGTTCATGCAAGTCAGAAAGCATCAGTCGGCAAATTCCTTCAACTAAATCAGAAACATAACACAGGCTGCGGGTCTGGGATCCGTCGCCAAAAACAGTTACAGGCTCACCTTTGAGAGCTTGCGTAAAAAAGGCGGGTATTGCACGGCCATCCTGAAGCCGCATACGGGGGCCATAAGTATTAAAAATCCGCACAATTTTGGTGTTTAGACCATGTGAACGGTGATAAGCCATGGTCAGGGCTTCCCCAAAGCGTTTAGCTTCATCATAGACCCCGCGAGGGCCGATAGGATTAACACTCCCCCCGTATGATTCGGTTTGCGGGT
>CAZSVD010000309.1:0-4205 GCA_964610145.1 uncultured bacterium
TACTCAATCCCTTTTAAACTCCCGCCCTGAATCGTGAGCGGCGCAAAATTACCTTTGTCGCCGCCTTTGATTTGCGCTCCCATTTGTTTTAACGGGTCGGTCACGCGGCGCATCGGCCGTGAAGAAAGTGATTCATCCCCAAAAAGAGTGGCTGTTAATTTATGGCCCGCCAAAAGTCCGAGCATCAAACGCATCGCGGTACCAGAATTTCCCATATTTAAATCGCAGGCCGGTTGTTTAAAATTACGCATACCAACCCCATGAACTTCGATTGTTCTTTTTATGGGGTCATGGTGAATGGTCACTCCTAAGTGGCGCAAAGCTTCCAATGTACAAAGACAATCTTCCGACGCTAAAAAGCCTTCATAACGGCTGATACCCGTGGAAATTGCTCCAAACAGAAGCGAACGATGCGAAACAGATTTATCACCGGAGGGCTGAAGCGTACCTAAGAAGCGGCGGGCGCCTTCAAAAATCAATTCGGCCATTGGATTTTATTTGCGTTTGGCCCACTTACGCGAGATCAAAATTTCTTCGAGGATTTTTTCTTGGCCGGCGAGGATTTTTTCTTCACGAACACGAGATTCTTCCAACTTCTTTTCCAGCCCCTCAATCTGAGCCTGAGTCGCGGGCTTGACCGCATCCGCTTCGGCAAAAACCACAAATGCGGCGGAAAACAAAAAGCAAATCAGGGCAAGTGATACAACTGTCGTTTTACGCACGACGCACCGTATCGCCTTCATGAACAGGGTTTGCTTTATCTTCATCAAGCAAAGTTGCCGCGGAAAATTTATCGTAAATTTTTTCAACCTGAGCCAATGCCTTCTGCGCTGAGCCCTGCATCACCTGAACTTTATCCCCCATTTTCAAACCATCTCGGGTACCAATATTAATGACAATAAAATTAAACTTACGGTTTACAGTCAAGATGCGGCTATCCTCCGCGGGAGCCGGAGCATCGGGCGCTAACGCCAAAGGAGCGGGCTTCTGAGAAGCAGCCGTTGAAGCAGAAGATACAGGCGGAGTAGTTACGGCCGGTGTTGCTACCGGAACGGATACCGCAGCCACAGGCGATTTCACCGTCGCTGTGGTTGTCGTCGTTGAGGAAGAACTACCTGCGGGAACCGACGTCTGCACACCCCAAGCGCTTGCGGCAGAGGTGGCTGTTGCGGTCGCATCCGTGTTGGTGCTAATCGGCTGAGATGTCACAACAACATCCGGAGTTTTCATAACCGGCGCTGCCATTTCTTTTTTGCGATAATTTTCAACTTGAGCCTTAAGATCGGCAAGCTCTTCATCTTTCGCTGCAATATCTTTTTTTAACTTCTCAAGCTCAGAAGATTTTGCATCTTGTTGGGCTTTTAAATCGGCTTCGGATTTTTTTAATGCTTCAAGCTGAGCTTCAAGATCCGTTACATGAGTCTTCTGCTGATCTAATTCGGTCTTGGCCGCGGTCGCCGCGTCCTGAGCCTGCATCAATTTACTTTCAGCGTCGAGACGCTGCTGCCGTTCGGTTTGATAAGAAGAATAAATAGAAAAAGAACCACCCGCGGCAATAATCGAAACCACAAACCCGATAATAACTACGAATCTTAAAATCATTATTTTAAATAAAAATAGGGGCGGGAGCCGAAACCCCCGCCCGAATTCGTTAATTTTTAGGAAAGATGCTTGGAAACCAACTTGGTCATCTCAAACATATTTACTACAGACTTACCGCCAAAAACGGCCTTCAATGCTGCGTCCGCATTGATATTGCGTTTATTTTTGTCATCTTGAAGTTTGTTCTTCTTGATGTAAACCCAGATCTTCTTAACAACTTCACTGCGAGGCATCGGTCCCTTGCCAACTACGGCAGCAAGACTGTCGCTCACGGTCAACGGTTTCATAAACGCGGAATTTGCTTTCGCCATGATAATCTCCTTTTTTAGTTACTAGTGCAGTTCGAAAAATAAGCCGCCATCAAGCGGTCTTATTTTCAATTCGGCTTTTGCCGAGTTAATTTACAACCCTGTTTCCGAGGCTTCGTTCTATACAAACCGGGGATTTTTATACCATAACACTGCCCCCCCTTCAAGCACAGTGTTATTGCTCATTTTTTGGACTTGTCGAGCAAACCTTTCAACTCATCCATAAAATGGCTGACGTCCTGAAATTCCCGGTAAACGCTGGCAAACCGAACATAAGCAATCTGGTCGATTTTTGCCAACTGCCGCATGATAAACTCACCGATCATTTTCGCAGGAATTTCTTTGTCATACTTATCGCGAATCATTTTCTCAAGTTCTTCCGCCACATTATCTTGTACAGAAAGCGGAACCGGTCTTTTTTCGCAGGCCTTATAAACCCCCGCCAGCGCTTTCGCTCTGTCATAAGGTTCACGCCGCTGATCTTTTTTAATCACAAAAAGCGGCATTTCCTCAATCCGTTCGTACGTTGTAAAACGACGTTCACAACCAACACATTCACGACGGCGGCGAATCACGACCCCGTCACTGACCGAACGTGAATCCAGAACCTTATCGTTATCGACCTTACAGTACGGACAAAGCATTAGGCGCTCACCTCAGGATAAAGCGGAAACCGCGAAGTCAATTGCTGCACCTGCGCGCGAATCTTCGCTAATTGCGCTTCGTTGTCTAAATTTTTCATGGTTTCATCGATCCAACCCGCAATCAAACGCATTTCAGGCTCTTTCATTCCGCGCGTTGTTACCGCCGGCGTTCCGAGCCGAATGCCGGATCCTTTGAACGGTGACTCCGTGTCAAACGGAATGGTGTTTTTGTTCGCGGTGATATGCACGAGATCCAAAGCTTCCTGAACTTGTTTTCCGTTGAATCCTTTAGATTTCACGTCCACAAGCATCAAGTGATTATCGGTTCCGCCGGAAACAATCCGCCAACCCTTATTTTTAAGTTCTTCGCAAAGCACTTTGGCATTCTTGATAATCTGAAAAGCATAATCTTTGAATGCCGGCTGCAGAGCTTCATGAAAACAAACGGCCTTCGCTGCAATCACATGCATCAATGGTCCGCCCTGAACGCCCGGAAAAACGGCTGAATCAATCGCCTTCGCGTACTTTTCGCGGCAGAGAATCAGTCCGCCGCGCGGTCCGCGCAAAGTTTTATGGGTGGTAGTCGTCACAATGTCCGCATAAGGAACAGGATTTGGATGCGCCCCTGCCGCCACGAGTCCTGCAAAATGCGCCATATCAACCATCACGAGCGCTCCGACTTCATCGGCAATTTTTCTGGCACGCGCAAAATCAATTTGGCGCGAATAGGCCGAAGCCCCCATCAGAATCAATTTAGGTTTGTGCTCGCGTGCCAAAGCATCGAGCTCATCGTAATTAATCGTCTCCGTGTCTTTGCTGACGCCGTAAGGAATAATTTGATAAAACTTTCCCGAAAAATTCATCGGATGGCCGTGGGTTAAATGTCCGCCATGAGACAAATTCATTCCGAGAATTTTATCGCCCGGATTTAAAAGAGCCATAAACACAGCTGTATTCGCCGAAGCTCCGCTATGCGGTTGAACATTCGCGTGTTCAGCGCCAAAAAGCTTTTTAGCACGGTCAATCGCAAGCTGTTCCGCAACATCGACAAACTCACAGCCGCCATACCAGCGTTTTCCAGGGTAGCCTTCAGCATATTTATTCGTAAGCTGCGAACCCATGGCTTCCATCACCGCGAGTGACGTAAAATTTTCGCTGGCGATCAATTCAATATTCTGGCTTTGACGCAACGCCTCGTTGCGCATCGCTTCGAAAATCTCGGGGTCGCCCGCCTTCAGATTATTAAATTCGGTTGTGGTCTTTTTCATAGGACTCGATTTTTCGAACACGGTGCTCATGACGCCCTCCCTCGAAGTCGGTATCAAACCAGGCTTCGGTAATTTGCATTAGTTCATTATCAGAATGAAAACCAGACGCGAGAATCAACATATTGGAATCATTGTGCTGACGCGTTAGTCTTGCGCGGGGCACATCCTCGACCAGCGCGGCACGAACCCCTTTTACTTTATTCGCGGCAATCGCACTGCCGATTCCCGTATAACAGATTCCGACCGCTCGCTGTGATTCACCTTTTCCAAGGGAAACCGCCGCCGGAAAAATAAAGTCGGGATAATCGCAGGACGCATCACTATTTGTTCCGTAATCAACCGTTTCAACGCCGCGCGCATTTAAAAAGGCGATGATTTTACTT
>CAZSVD010000310.1:0-3218 GCA_964610145.1 uncultured bacterium
TTATTTTTGGCTATTTGTTCTTACTGGGGAACTTGGCTGCTCTTTGAGGTAGAAAAAACATTTCGATACTACGAAGTAATTCAACGAAACGAAAAAATCGCTCCCCATCTATAACCGATTAAACCTGCACAACCTCGCGAACTTCGGGAATTAATTCTTTCAGCATCGACTCAACACCAATTTTGAGTGTTGCAACCGAACTGGGACAAGTGGAACATGCGCCCTGAAGGTGAAGACGAACGACTCCGTCCTCGTAGCTGTCAAAAATAATATCTCCGCCATCTCGTGCAACCGCCGGACGGATGCGCTCATCCAAAACATCCATAATTCGTCGTGCAATCTCAGAGTTTTCACCAGAGCTATGCGCTGAAGGCATTTCAACCACCGCGGGCTCGCCGGACTCAAGTTGATTGCGGATAATCACGGTGACCTGAGCGATGATTTTCGCCCAGCTTTTCGCATCCGCGGATCGCGTTACGGTTACAAATTCACGCCCTATGAAAACTTCCGCGATATTTTCAACCGCAAATATTTTTTGGGCAAGCGGAGAACCCGCGGCTTTTTCAACCGAAGAATAAGAAGCCGTTCCGGCAGGCAAAATTTGCCGATTGGTATTAAATTTTAGAGAATTAGGATTCGGCGTAAATTCCGTCAGAACCTGTACAGATTCACTCATACGGCTGAACCCGCTGCCGTGACAACTGCCTGTAAAGCAGGAATTCCCTTCCGGTGACAAAAATCACCGAAACGTTCTCCTTGCCGGCGTTCTGATTTGTAAAGTTTAAAAATCGGCTCCAAACGTTTTGCCAATTCAGGCGCAGGAATTTTTTCCAGAAAAGTTTGATTCAACCTCTGCCCCAAATGACTGCCGCCCAAAAAGATGCTGTAAGTTCCCGCAGTCTTTCCCACAAAACCAATTTCGGAAGTATACGGGCGTGCGCAGCCGTTCGGACATCCTGTCATGCGAATACTGATCGGCTCTTTACCGATCCCCAGACTGTTGAGCTGATCCTGAATTTGATCAAGAACCGCCGGAATCGCGCGTTCAGACTCACTGATGGCAAGGCCGCAAGTCGGCAATGCCGGGCAAGCGATCGAATGCTTTGCGATCGCACCCCATTCTTCGGGAAGCTTCACGCCATGGGATTTTAAAACTGTCTCAACTTCTTTTTTCTGATCGGCGGAGAAACCACAAAGCAAAATATCCTGCTCAGGGGTTAAAACAACATCACATTTCCATTTCTGAACAACGGTCCGCAAAGCCGTACGTAATTTAAAATCACCTTCATCTTTGACGCGGCCATTCTGCACAAAAACACCAATAAACCATTTACCGTCGCCCTGATCGTGCCAACCATGATAATGCTCTATTTCTTTAAACTCAAAAGGATGAATGTCTTCCGTCTTTTTTCCAAAACGCTTTTCGACTTCCTCACGGAACTTTGCTGGTCCCAGGCGGTCAATCGTATATTTCAAACGCGCGTTTTTGCGATCGGCACGATTTCCTAAATCTCTCTGCGCAATCACAATAGCTTTAGTGATTTCAAGAAGATCTTCGGGTTTTACAAAACAAAGCGGCGTCGCCACGCGCGGATAAGTTGTCGTCACGCCATGCGTCATCCCCATTCCGCCGCCGACAAGAATATTAAAGCCCGTAAGCTTGTCATCTTTGATTTCAGGAACAATTCCAATATCGTGCGCGTAAACATCGACACTGTTATCCCCGGGAAAAGCCATGGCGATTTTGAATTTACGCGGCAAATAAGTTTTGCCGTAAATCGGTTCCAGCTTTTCAACCGGAGCGTCTAAATCCACTTTCTTCCCGTCAAGCCAAAGCTCGGCGTAAGTTCCGCTCTTCCAAAGAAATTGATCAGAAACTCTTTGCGCATAATCCTGCAAGCCGTGCTTGCGGTATTTTAGAAAAGGCGCAGCCGGAGCCATGACATTGCGCACAACATCGCCACAGGCGCCGATGGTGGTAACACGAACACGGTTCAAAGCCTGCAAAAGACCTTTGATATTTTTCTTTAAAACACCGTGAAATTGAATTCCCTGACGATCGGTGATGCGGAATTGTCCCAAGCCGAAATCATCCGCGATTTTGTCATGAACCAAATATTGTTCAGCATTCAGAAGCCCGCCCGGAACTTTAGATCGGATCATCATACTGTAAGCCTTGGGTTTTCCGGCTTTAATCAACCCAGGACGCTGATCGCGGTTATCCTGCTCATAAAAACCGTGAAATTTGATCAGCTGGAGCTCATCTGAACTGAAATGGTCCACGTCGCTGGCCATAGTCTGGGCCAACGACCCGCCCAAATAGCGGCTTTCCGTCTTGATTTTTTCGTTAATTGATAGCTTTTTTTCTTCTGTCATAGGGACGAGAATTATAGCAGAGATTGCCGGAAAGAAAACAGCAGATAGCCTTTTGAGCTATCTGCTGTATCAATTCAACTTAAGTGCTTTTAATTAAAAGACATCGGACTCAAGCCATTTATATTTGCCTGCCAAAGCGTTTTGTGCCACTTTGTAGACAAATTTATCACGGTTACAGAAAAGTCCCTGAAACTGTTTCTTGATGCGGCCGCGCGCCTGTAAACAAAAAAGATCCGCCAGCTCCAAAGCACCATCATCATTAGGGTTTTGTTGATACAGATAAACCGCTCTTGAGAGAGCTGATGACATGGAGAAAAGATCCGTTCCCACATTCACCAGCTTCGCCAGCAAATGCTGTTTACTTTCTAAGTTCATCTGATAAATCATCATGGCGTGGAAAAGATTCCGCGCAAGCTTCTTAGATGTCTTACCAATGAACTTAAAATGCGGCACCAATCGCGCCGGGACACCCGTCGGAACAGAGCAGCCCGGCAAATACTGCTGCGGATACCAGAGCGCGTAAAATCCGAAAGCCTTAAAAAAGTTGCCGATACGCTGAAAGAAATTTACGCGCGGTCCCACAATCGACATAATTCTGCGAACATGCATATCCATCGCTTCACGAGCGATGAACAGACGCATAATCTGGCTTGTCCCTTCGATAATCGTATTAATACGCGCGTCACGCATCACACGTTCAACCGCCCATGGTTTTTCTCCGCGGGCTTTCAGAGAGCGAGCCGTCTCATAGCCGCGTCCGCCGCGAATCTGCACCGCACCATCCACAATTTTCCATGACGCTTCGGTGGTTGCGAGCTTTGCCATAGCCGCTTCGAGACGAA
>CAZSVD010000311.1:0-9486 GCA_964610145.1 uncultured bacterium
AATCCTTCCGACGCCCGCAAGCGCGGAAAAGAAAACGGCAGAGGAAAACTTCCAAACTCTGATTCAAGTTGCTGCGCATGCAAATAAAGCGCAGCAACATCTTTTTTCCAGTCCGGTGCCAGGCCAAGCAAAACCCCCAAACCAAATCCTTGGACTCCCAAACGTAAAGCCCTTGCCGGTGCTTCATAACGCCAATCAAATTTCTTCTTGGGTCCATGTGGATGCATTTCGGCGTAAATTTCCAAATCATAAGTTTCCTGATAAAGCACGCCGCGAACAAAGCCATGCTCCGAAAGCAATCGATAACCCTCTTCATCCAGCGGCCCCACCTCGAAAGACAAAAGAAAATCCATTTCATTTTGTTTCAAAAGGTCCGCATAGGCGGCTAACTTATCGGGTCCCGCGACACGATTATGCTCACCCGCAACCAAAAGCAAGGAGCGGTGTCCTGCATCCCACAGATATCGCGCTTCACTGAGAAATTGTGCCTCGGTAAGAAGGTTGCGTTTCATTTTCGTATTACTGCTGCGAAACGAGCAATAGCTGCAATCATTTACGCAATAATCCGAATAATAAAGCGGTGCAAAAAGATGTAATTTGTTTTGAAAATGCGCCTGAGTCATTCCGCGGGCAAGATCGAAAAGTTGGCTCCAAAAAATTGGGTCCGTATTGTTCAGAACGGAAATCACCTCATCGGACGTAAACCTTGAGTCTTTTTGGACTTTCCTTAAAACCGAATCAAACCGCATCACAAAGCACTTACCGATAAATTCTCGGCAAGAGGTTCGGGCTGATAAGAGCAGCTGGCATCTTCGGCCAGATAATCCCCCGTAAGCGCGTAAGCTCTTGCCCTGGATCCTCCGCATACGGTGCGATATTCGCATCGCCCACAGCGGCCTTTGAGCAAGGATTCATCGCGCAGCTCCTTAAAAACAGGATGATTTCTATAAATATCCGCCAGCGAGCGCTCAAGAATATTACCCGCCTTCACCGGTAAGAATCCGCTCGGAAAAACATCTCCCCGGTAAGAAACAAACGCAAAACCTTTTCCGGAATTAACTCGTCCGGCATGCTGACGGACCGGCCCCTGATGTCCGGACTCTCTCACCTTACCGAGCAACGGAACTTTGTGCGCGTTTTCACTTTGTTCGCGCGCCATAAAATAACGCCGATACTGAGGTGCCTCCGTCACTTTAATAATAAAAGATGCGCGTTTACCCAGTGCATAAATTTTCTCAAAAGCTATTTCAAACAAATCCGCATTCATAAGTTCCACATCTTTTCCGCGCCCCATCGGCACCAAAAAGAAAACTTCCCAAAAAACAATGTCCAGTTTTTCAACCAACGCAATCAAAGAATCAAGCCTTTCCTGATTATGTAAATTCACCAAAGAATTAATTTGCACACCTAACCCCGCGTCGCGCGCGAGTTCCACGGCTTCAAGCGTACGCGCAAAAACTCCCGGGGTTCGGCGAAAACTATCGTGAACCGCCGGATCTGAGTCATCTAAACTGAAAGCAACCTGATCCAAGCCCGCGGTCTTAAATTTCTTGAAAATATCCGGCGTCAAAAGCGGAGTCACCGCCGGAATCGCCGCGGCGCGCAACTTCAAACGCTTGGCTTCTTCGATCAATTCAAAAATATCCGCACGCTTAAGAACATCGCCGCCGCTTAAGACAACCAAAGAAGTCCCCATATCCTTGATTTGCTGAAGCAGCATTTTCCCCTGCTCTGTCGTAAGCTCATCCGGCTCCGGATAAGGCTGCGCCGAAGCACGGCAATGCAAACAAGCTAACTCACAAGCACGGGTTGTTTCCCAAATCACCAGAAAAGGCTGCTGATTAAAATCAATTCGATCAAGCATGGACATGAACAATCTCCTCCCGGGAAAGATTTGAATTTTTATCCCCCGAATCGAGCAGGGTCGAAACCATTTTTTCCGCAGTGGTCTGCGCGGCAATAACACACCCCGACAGTCCTCCCGGCTGATAAGACTGCCCGCTCAGATAAAGCCCTTCGATTTCGTTTACGCTTTGCTCTACTTTTTGCTTCCAATTCAGATAATTTAAATCATAACTTGGCAGCAAATGCGCATACCGCTTGATTTCTGACCAAATAGGTTGAACAGAAATTCCCACAATTTTTTTAAAGTCCTCTAAAATATTATTTTGAACTACGGCATCCGATTTATTTTCGGCCGCATCCGCCTTTAAAGGTGATCCAAATAATCTCACCACCACGCGATCGTCTTGAGAACGTCCTTCAAATTTGAAACTTGAAAATGAAGCACCCTGCACTTCGTACGCTTCATCTAAGCCGCTGATTAATCCGCTGCCAACCAAAGTCTTCGGCCAATCCTTACGTTCAAAAACCGCATTCACCAAAATAACCGAGCGCGCCGGCTGCTTCTGCAATTTTTTTGACAACAACGGAAAAGCTTCATTTAAAAGTGGCGCTGCTTTATGAGCGGATACAGCCAAACAAACTGCATCTCCGGAAAAAACATGTCCGTCTTCGCGAACTAAATGCCAGCAGCCTCCGCCGGAACGGGAAAGGCTCAGAACTTCACTTTCCTTCCACCATGTAACACCAGATTTCTCTGATAGCTTTTGCGTTAAATCCGACAGACCACCCCGCAAGGTGCGAAAACCCGCCGAAATAACAGCGGAAGGATTCCTCTTCGCGGCCCAAAAAGCGCGGGTCAGACTGCCATGCTTCTTTTCCATCGTAATCCAATGCGGAAACGAAGCCCTCAAACTGATTTGACGCAAATCCGCGCCAAAAATACTTCCCAAAAAAGGCTGCGCTAAGCGCCGCAGAGACTCCTCACCAAAACGGCGGGAAATAAAATCACCCAAACTTTCCTCGGCCTCAATCTTTCGCACTGGAATAAATCCTTCACAAGCCATTCTTAGTTTCCCGATTAAACTTAGACACGGTAACCGGATCAATGTCGCGGGATTGATTGACGTCAATCCGCAAAAACTTGCGGGCAAAGCATAAACTCGATCTTTTTCACGCAACCAAAGTCCTTTGGAGGAAGGTTTGGTTTCAATGACTTCGGCTTCTAATCCGAGCTCTCGGCATAATTCAATCAAGGCGGGACGCTCCGTGGAAAAGCAGTCCGGACCCCGTTCAATCAAGCATTTCTCAGTTTGATGTGTTTGGATCAGCCCGCCCAAGTGAGAGAATCCTTCAATACCGACCACTTCCCATGGCAAATCTAGCGCCTTGATTTTTCGTCGCAAATAGTATGCCGTGGCAAGTCCCGAAATCCCCCCACCCACAACCAAAATGCGCTTATACTCAGCCATAAAACCTCATCTCTAAAAACAGCAAAAACCTGCTTTATTAGGATAAGCATATCTTATTTGAACGACAAATCAACATATTTTGAAACATCCGATAAACCTTACCATGAATGATCAATCATCGATTTTTCAAATCAGCCTTTACATGAGAAAGCGCATGAAGCATTCGATTTTGGGGTGGCAAAAAAAGGGTTTTAGAGAATAATCTCGGGGTAGCAGGATTTGGTACTTTTCGTTCATGCCCGCTAGCCGCGGCGTTCACTTCAAGTCACCACCCGCTTCGCCTTGTTTCCGCTTCTCCAAAAACTAACATTAAGTTAGTTTTTGCTTGCGCTCAACTTTACGAATTGCGAAGCTCCCTTCAAATCCTTTTTTTCAACAATCCGTAAGAAAGGATATTGGAAAATCGGGGTAGCAGGATTTGAACCTGCGGCCTCTGCGTCCCGAACGCAGCGCGATACCAAGCTTCGCTATACCCCGATGAAGGCGCGTATTATATATGAAGGTGATCCAAGATCCAAAAGCGATTTTGGGGCTTTTTTGCTTTTAAAAGTTTCAAGAAATGATCCGCGGGGGTTCGCCCGTGTTTAAGATCTTCTTGAAGCGGAAGCAAAAATGCGCATTCACTCCGCTTTTCATACGCCGTCGTCTGTTCTGATAATCCGGCGCAGGCTAAATCCATCAAATCCCGCGACCAAGCTAAAAGTGTGCGATCTCCCAACGTTGCCTGAAGACCGAATCTCGGCAATTCCGCATAAGCTTTCTGAAGCTCCCCTTCTGAGATTTTTCTAAAAAGCTTGAGAACACCCATGCGAGCAGACGGAGCGTATATCAATCCCTTCCAAAAAGCCGCGACAGATGAAATTCTTTCGGGATGCTGAGCATCCACACAGCGCACCTCTAAATATTGTTTCAAACGAACATCCGGAAAAAGAGCCGTCAAATGCAGCTCAAAATCGGCCAAAGTCGCCTTTTCTCCCTGATAACCGCCGCGCATAAACTGCCGAAATGTTTTTCCTTTTACTTCGATATATTTTTGTTTGCGGATAATAAAAAGCATGGGCACATTTAAAACATATTCTAAATAATCACGAAAAATATTTTTACTTTTCAAAAATTGAGTTAAATAACCCGAACGGGTTTGATCTGTCTTTTGCCAAATCTGCATACGGAACGTTTGATATCCATTGGGCTTTCCTTCCGAAAAGCAGGAATTCGCAAAAAGCGCGGCCGCTGCCGGCGTTGCCAATAATGCCACTTTCATTTTTTGATTAGCATCTTCTTCATCTGAAAAATCAAAGTTGGCCTGGTTCGTTCCGGTCATTTTCATCATCCACTGAGACAACTCACCGTATTCGGGCAAACGGCGGCGCATAATTTTATAACGCTCTTTGGGCGTCCACTCGATCGAGCTGATCGGACTAAAAGGCTGTATTCCCGCGCTCAAGAACATCACTTCGGGAAATTTCTTTTCGAGCGATTTAAGTTGCGCAATAAACTGTTTAACCTGTTCTTCCACCTGGAAAATGGTTGAAACGGGCGGAGCGCTCAATTCCACCTGACCTCCTGGTTCAAGCGAAACCGAAAGGTCTTTCCGGTTCAAAGCGATAATCTTTCCGCCCTGTTTGATGGGATGATAATAATGCATGCAGGCCAAAGCTTTAAGCAATGTCCCAACACCCTTTCTTGCTGAATAAGGCAAAGCCCCCCCTGTTTTACGATAAACGGGTAAAAACTCCGCCTCCACTCCGATGCGGTGCATACATGCCGGTTTTGCGTGTGAAGCAAAGTAGTTTTTAAGATCTCTTTCAGACTTTAAAAGAACCGGCTCGACTTCCCCATGATTTGCCATAAAATAGATCTCCGTTGATGACGTCGTATTTTAACCGAATTGGAATTATTCCCTATGAAGATTCTTTTCATTCTTGATCCGCTGAAAGAGCTCAATGTGCATTACGACAGCTCTCTCGCCATGATCAGAAACTTTACCGCGCGCGGACACACCTGCTTTTTTACGAATGCCCAGGATATTTTTATTCATCAGGATCGCGTCAGCACACGAGCCGGCAGCATCCGTCCCAAGAAAAATTCACTTCAATTTGAAACCGGCGCTTTAAAAGTCATCGCTCTCAAAAATTTTGATACCGTTTTAGCGCGCAAAGAACCTCCTTTTAATATGGCCTATATTTATATGACTTATTTACTTGAATACGCGGAGAAAGACACCCTGATTCTTAATTCTCCGCGGACTTTACGAAACACAAATGAAAAACTGGCTACTTTAGAATTTCCCCGCTTAATGCCGCAGACACTGGTTTCCGGAAAGGCTCAAACAATTTTGGAGTTTCAATCCCTTTTAAAGCGGGATCTGATTTTAAAGCCGCTGGATGAGCGCGGCGGACGAGGAATTACGGTTTTAATGAAAAGCGGACCTAAGGCTCAAAAAATCAAAAGCATCCGCAATCTTTCACAGCAAGAAACGCTTCCTATTATGGCTCAGGAGTTTTTATCCAAACCTTCGCTTAAAGCCGATAAACGCGTCTTTCTGCTCGAAGGAAAATTTCTTGCGGCGTATGAGCGACGTTTTGCCAAAGGAGATTTTCGCGGCAATCTCAGTCAGGGAGCGACACACCATCAAACGATTTTGAGCCCGCAAGAGAAAAAGACTTTAAGGCAAATAACTCCCTGGCTCAAACGCAAAAAGCTTCATTTTGTAGGACTTGATTTACTGGATGCAAAACTGCTTGAAATCAATGTGACTTGTCCCGGAGGTTTTCCGGAAGCCGATGAACTTTATCCGGAATTAAAAGTTTTTGATCGCTTTGCTGAATCCGTTGAACGGCTGGTTAAAAAGCGGAAGCAACGCCGGGGTTAATCATTTTGCGGTGCCATATCTTTGACGACTTCTTCACTAATCATGGATGAAGCGGCCGATTTGCCCGCGGGAATTTCAAAGCCATCCAGCCGTAAAACGGCTTCCATCACCTCTTTAAATGCCGGAGCGGCTACAGTACCGCCATAATAAAGCGGATGCGGTTCATCCATCACCACAAGCATCGCGTAACGCGGCTTTTCAGCCGGAGCAAACCCCATAAATGAAGACATAAATTTGTCATGCGAGTAAGTTCTACCGACCACTTTTTGCGCAGTCCCTGTTTTTCCACCCACCTTGAAACCGTCAATTTTTGCGGTGACGCCGGTTCCATGCTCAACTACCTCAACAAGCATTTTCTTAATTTTTTCAGCGGTTTCAGGTTTAACAACCTGCACAGGTGCTTCGGTCTTATGCTTTTGAATCACGACGCCTGCCTGATCCTCAATGCGGTCAATTAAGTAAGGTTTAATCAGCTTTCCTCCATTCGCAATCGTCGACAAAAGGCGGATCATTTGCAAAGGAGTCACCAAAACTTCTTGGCCAATGGGAATATTATAGGGTGATGTTGCAGACCAATCCTCCGGTTTACGCACAAATCCTCGCGCTTCTCCAGGAAAATCAATACCCGTCGCCTTCCCAAAACCAAACGCGGTGATATATCTGTAAATTTCCTCGGGCTTCATCTTTAGAGCGATTTTGACCGTACCAATATTACTGGAAAGAGCCATGACATCTGTCACGCTCAAATTTCCGTGCGGATGAGCGTCATGCAAAATGCGTCCGCGCCCGTAGCTCATTTTTCCGTTACCGCAAAAAAAGATTTGCTGGGGTGTTACATAACCAAGGTCGATCGCACCGCTAATACTCACAATCTTAAAAATGGAGCCCGGCTCATACATATCGGTAATACCACGGTTACGCCGACTTGCAGCATTCGAGCTTTTGGCTTGATTCGGATCATAAGTGGGCCTGCTCGCAATCGCTAAAATCTCGCCTGTGTTAGGATTCATCACAATCGCCGTGGCTCCTTTTGCGTGCCACTTCTTAAATGCCGCATCCAGGGCCTTTTCGGTTAAATACTGAATTTGCTGATCAATTGTCAGATAAATGTTGTGTCCGTCGAGCGCCGGCAAGAAACTCTTCTCAAAAGCTTTGATTTGTCGCCCCATCGCATCGCGGGTTGTTTTCAAATGCCCAGGAACACCGCGCAATTGCCTGTCCAAGTGAAGCTCCATTCCCTCAATGCCTTCACTATCAATATTGGTAAAACCCAAAACCTGCGACAAAAATTCACCAAACGGATAAACCCGCTGATATTCTTCTAAAGTACCCAGAGCACCATTACCAATTTTTTTAATTTCTTGAGCCTGAGCCTCCGTCACTTTTCGTTTAAGCCAAACAAATGATTTCCCGCGATTAAGTTTGGAGTCCAATCGGTCATGTGAAATACCGAGGATTCGGGAAACACGCGCTGCAATCCTCCGGCGATCATCTTCAAATAAAATTCTGGGGACAGCGTAAATCGAGGGCGCTTTCAGATTGGAAACTAAATCCTTGCCATTGCGATCGCGAATCATTCCGCGCATCGGAGGAATATCCAGGATCAGATTGTGCTGGCGATAGGCTTGCTTTAAATGGGCTTCGCGGTAAATCCACATCAAGTTGAGTAACTGAAAAACAAGCGTGGCATAACCAAGCAAAACAAAAAAGATGAGGATTCGCTGGCGAGTGCCCGACAGCTCAATCCGCATACTCATACTAACCTTTCCTTAAAATTTAAATTGCAGAAGCAATTTAAAGAAATATCTCGAGGTTGTGTCTCTTCTCAAAAAGAAAAAGGATGAGACCATTATGATTCGGAAGTATCGTTCTTAGCGTGAGCGACCTGAATCCAGCTACCCAAAACCTGCTGAAGCAGCTGAGGGGCACCTGCGGTTTTCTCGGCATTCGGAAGACTAACGGAAGAGCTCTGAATATCGTCAAAGGATCGAGGAATACGATAAACCATTTTAGGAATCGCCAACTTCATTTCGTATTGACGGACTTGACCTTCAAGAAGATGCGGGGCTTTATATTGTTCCAACTCAAACTTAAGCTTACGAAGCTGTTCGTTCGAAGAATGAATCTTTGCGGCAGCGCGATCAATTTCGTAAGAAGCCAAAAAAGTGACAACTTGCAGGTGCACGTAAAACATTACGAGCGAACAAAAGCCGAAGATCCCAAGAATGATTCTACCGGTGCCTCTCATCTTTTTTCTATCACTCGAAGTTTTGCGCTGCGCGAGCGCGAGTTAAGTCGAATCTCATCGACAGTCGGTGTTATTGGTTTTTTGTTGATCAAAAAACTTTCACCTGACCGCATCTTATCACGAAAATAATTTTTTACAAGACGGTCTTCAAGAGAATGAAAACTAATTACCGCCATTCTTCCTCCGGAAACCAAACTTTCAAATCCAAATCGAAGTCCGTCTTCCAACGCGCCCAACTCATCGTTCACGGCAATGCGCAATCCCTGAAAAGTTCGTGTTGCGGGATGCAAACGACCCTGCCGGGGCACCGCTTTTTCAATCGTTTGAGCTAAATCCAACGTGGTTTCAAATCTTTTCTTGGCACGACGGTCGCAAATGATACGAGTTATCTTACGGGCATGACGCTCTTCGCCCCATTCGAACAGAATTTTATCCAATTCCTTGGATGGAAGCGTATTTACGAGATCCGCGGCTGTCGGCCCTTCTGTTTTGTTCATTCTCATATCAAGCGGCCCTTCCTTTTGGAAGCTGAATCCCCGCTCCGCTTCGTCAATCTGAAAGGAGGAGATCCCTATATCTAATAAAACGGCATTTACCCGTGAAAGTTGAAGCCCATTCAGCACTTCATTCATTTCTCGGTAGTTCGCATGCACAACATGAACATTCTTTTTATCCTTGAACCGCTCCCGGCAACGCTCAATGGCTTCCTCATCCTGATCCAATCCAACCAGCGTCCCGCTAGCCCCAATTCTTTCAAGAATGGCTTCGGAATGTCCTCCCCCGCCCATCGTCCCGTCAACAACCGTCATTCCGGGCTGTAACTCTAAATAGCGGAGAGTCTCCTCAAAAAGAACCGGCTTATGCTGCAAAGCTACGGAGCGCCTCTTCCTCGGATGAATAAGACTCGATTAACGCGCCGACACCAATCATGCGCAAAGTCTTTTCAACTTCCGGACGGAGGTTGCAAATCTTGATATCACCCTTGTGTTCACGGACATGGCGCAGACGGTCAACTAAAATACCAATACCAGCAAGTTCCACACGCTGCGTCG
>CAZSVD010000312.1:0-3736 GCA_964610145.1 uncultured bacterium
AAAGTGAATGGGGCTGTTTACAATGGAGTGATGACGCAATTACAATTAAAAGATGAAGTTATCGCGAACATTTTGTCTTATGTTAATAACAGTTGGGACAATTCAGGCAAAGAAATTACTCCTGAACAGGTGGCTGAAGCAAGAAAACAGAGCAAAGTTACGCTCGAATAAAATGAGTGTCGTGCGCTTTGGCGGAATAGTGCTTTTGTTGCTGTGCTGTTCTTGTCAAAGTGCTTCGTCAACCCGAATGGCGGTCATTCCGTAGGGGCAATATGTGCCGTTCTTTGATTCGGAGAAAAAGCCGGTCGCGGTAGAGCCCTTTCAGCTAGATATTTTTCCCGTCACTCAGGCGAACTACTTGAATTTTGTAAAAAAAAATCCGATGTGGAGCCGCTCAAAAGTGAAACGTATTTTTGCGGATGCGGATTATTTAAAAAACTGGAAAAGTGATTTTCAAATCCAAAAAGAAGACGCTCCTGTGACCTATGTGTCATGGTTTGCAGCCAAGGCTTATTGTGAAGCGGAGGGCGGGCGTCTTCCTTCAACCGATGAATGGGAGTACGCTGCTCAGGCAAGTTCTCGGACGGTAGATGGAAATCTTAGCGAAGATAATAAAAAAATCATTTTGAGTTGGTACGGCCAGCCTGTTCCGGATGTTTTACCGACAGTGGGCGGAAGAATTCGAAATATTTACGGAATATTTGATATGCATGGACTTATTTGGGAATGGGTTTTTGATTTTAATGCGATTCCTAAAAGTGACGGGCGGGCGAGTAGCGTGAGCCTCCCGCAAAATTTATTTTGCGCGGGAGGGGTGGGCGTTTCCGGGGATCCGGCTAATTACGCGGCGTTTATGCGCTTTGCGTTTCGTGGCAGCCTGAAGGGGAGTTACACGCTTAAAGACTTAGGTTTTCGATGCGCGAAAGGACAAGCATGAAAAAATCTATTTTTACCTTGATGCTTATTTTTGTAAGCATGGCAACTTCTGTTAATGCGGCTGATTTGCCCGAAAAATCTCTTTATCATTTTAAACAAAAATGGCGGAATCAGGCCGGGAAAAAAGTATCGCTCGAATCTTTGCGTGGTGAGCCGCAAGTGTTGACAATGATTTACACGCATTGCAGCGGAACCTGCCCTCTGATTGTGGAGACGTTAAAAAAGATTGAAAAAAAGTTTTCCGAAATCAGCACTAAAAAAATAGGCTTTGTTTTAATTTCGATGGATCCCGAGAGGGATTCTCCCAAAGAGCTTAAAGCTTTCGCGAAAGCTCATTCGATTAAAAATAAAAATTGGACTTTATTGACTTCGGATGAAAGCAGTACGCGAGAGTTTGCTGCAGCGCTTGATTTTACTTATAAAAAATCACCCAATGGCATGTTTATTCATCAAAACACTATTTTTGTTCTAGATCGCGACGGTGTTTTGGCACAGCAGTACCCTGATTTAAATGATGCGGAATCAGAGATAGTTAAAGAATTATCACTGTTGCTGGGCTAGCGTCGAGGCAATCTATTGTTTAGGGGCGCGATTAAAATTTTGAAAAAATTTAATCGTATTTTTCGTAGAAGATGGACTCTTTGGTTTTCAGCCCCGCTTCTTGAGCGACTTTTTCTACGGCGAGGATCATGTCGGTGAGTCCGCAAATATAAATATGCGCGCTATCACCGGGTTTAATCAGGTCTTTTAAAATCATCTGCACATAACGTGTTTCGCCTTTCCAAGTTTTTGGCCGCGAAACAGTCATAATGTTTTTAAGGCGGGGATTGGCCGCTTCGAGTTTAATCAAATCATCTTTATAAAAAACCTGGTCTTCGTAGCGGTTGCCGTAAAGGTTGACCAGGTTCACGTCAGCCTTTTTTTCAAGCAAGTCATAAATCATAGCGCGAAAAGGCGCGAAGCCTGTGCCGGTAGAAACAAAGTAAATGGTTTTAGGCAAAGGTTGTTTGATTGTGAAATGTCCGAGAGGGCCCTGAATTTTTAATTTATCTCCGACCTTTTTATGAATGAGATAGCCGCTTGTCATGGGGCCGTTTTCAACTTTTTTCCAGAAGAGTTCGAGCGTTCCTTTTTGAGACGGCCAGGAAGCAATTGAATAAGCGCGTTTAAGGGTTTTCCCGCCGGGAAGCTGGGGCGCGTCATCGGCAATAACATTCGCGAATTGTCCGGCTTCGTGTTCCCAATGATCCGTCGGCTTAAAGCGGAGCGTGAAATGTCTGAGGTCGTCGCCGAGGGGAATAATCTTTTCGATCGTGGTCTCAAATATCGCTGCGCGCATAGTCTTCTCGCTTGTTAAAAATTCGCTAAAAGCACATTCATTATAAGAGACAAGCTTGAAAAAGCAAGTTTCCACATGGTCTTTTTGCGTGTGTAAAAAGTAGGTAATGTCGGGTTTGTGCGATTGCCTGCGTCAAATAATTGGACTAGAATGCATTCAATATTAACCAAGGCGGAATCACCGAGCATGAAAAGACACTTTGACGACGAAATTTTAAAAATAAAAGGCAAGCTGCTGAAGATGGGGCTTTTGGTGGAAGAGGCGATCGCTAATTCTGCAACCTCTCTTTTTGAGCGCGACTCCAAAAAAGCGGAACAAGTCGTTCAGCGCGATCAAGAGATTAATGTTTATGAAATTGAAATCGATGAGCTTGGCCATGAGTTTATCGCGCTTTATCAGCCCGCCGCGATTGATTTGCGTCTTGTTACGATGATTTTAAAAATCACCAATGATCTTGAACGCATGGGGGATCAGGCGGTGAATATCGCTCAAAAAGCGCTTTATGTGAATGGTCAGCCGGCGTTAATCCCCTATGATGACTTTCGGAAAATGTATCAGCATGTTTTGATGATGGTGCGCGATGCGATTAATGCCTTCATGGATGCCGATTTAGCGAAGGCCAAAACAATTTTGGAGTCCGATGATGTGGTTGATGAAATCGACGACAAAATCGCGATTGATATTTTAAAAGCGATTAAAGCCAATCCCGCGCAAGCCCAAGTGGGGGTTTGTTTGATTCTGGCTTCGCACAACTTTGAACGTATCGCGGATCTGGCCACAAACCTTGCGGAAGACGTGATTTACCTGAAGCAGGGAATTGATGTTCGCCACCACATTCGCGAACGCCGAGACGATAGTAAAAGCTGAGAAGCTGTCCGAGTCATTGTAGCGAGCCCTCTTATCTCCCTGGATTTTTGGCTCTTTTTCTCTTTTTTCACTACTTTTGATCGTTTTTGCTAGAGATTTATGCATTTAAGTTCTCCATTCAGCTGCGGCCTTTGTCAGGGTGGACAAGTCGCTGTCGGTCGGGTAGTATTCACACCATAAAACTGCTCTGATTTATAGTTCAATACCTCCTTTTCGGCTGTTTCGAGAAGTCAAAAAGGGGGCATTTTTTTTCTGTCAAAAGAGCTTCCGTTGCGCTAAGGCGCGACCAACAGCGACAGAGGCAAAGTATTATTATTGAGGTTTGCTAACCGCCGATTGGGTTAAACCCGGGGGCAAAAGGAAATCACATGGCACTGAGAACTGAATGGATTCAGAAAAGAAAAAATGACCGTAATTGCACGCAAATGCATTATGCCCGTCAGGGACTCGTTACTCCCGAAATGGAATTTGTCGCTCAGTGTGAAAATGTTACGGCTGAATTCATTCGTGCCGAAGTCGCGCGCGGACGTATGGTGATTCCGGCAAACGTGAATCACTTAAATCTTGAGCCGATGGCGATCGGAATCAATTCCA
>CAZSVD010000313.1:0-2401 GCA_964610145.1 uncultured bacterium
GGCTTAGATAAAAAGAAAGATGAAAAAATCGCTGTCTACGATTTGGGTGGCGGAACCTTCGACGTTTCGATTCTTGAAATCGGAGACGGTGTTTTTGAAGTCAAGGCAACGAATGGCGACACGCACCTGGGCGGTGATGACTTTGATCAAAAAGTTATTCATTGGCTTGCGGAAGAATTCAAGAAATCCGAGGGCATTGATTTAACAAAGGACAAAATGGCGATTCAGCGCCTCAAGGAAGCCGCTGAAAAGGCAAAGTGCGAACTTTCAACATCCCAATCAACCGAAATCAACCTGCCGTTTATTACCGCGGACGCTTCGGGACCCAAGCATCTTTTGTTGACCCTGAGCCGTGCTAAACTCGAACAGCTTTGTCAGGATTTGATTGAACGCACAGCGCAGCCTTGCATCAAAGCACTCAAAGACTCCGGTTTAAGCGCTTCGCAGATCAACGAAGTCATTCTCGTTGGTGGTATGACTCGTATGCCGGCAGTTGTGGCAAAAGTTAAAGAAATCTTTGGTAAAGAGCCTCATCAGGGAGTGAATCCCGATGAAGTCGTTGCCGTTGGTGCGGCTATTCAGGGTGGCGTTTTACAGGGAGATGTCAAAGACGTCCTTTTGCTCGACGTAACACCGCTTTCGCTTGGAATTGAAACGCTTGGCGGAATCATGACCAAGCTGATCGAACGCAACACTACGATTCCGACAAAGAAATCTGAAATATTTTCAACAGCGGCTGACAATCAAACCGCAGTGACTGTGAAAGTACTTCAGGGTGAACGTGAAATGGCAAATGATAATCGCAGCCTTGGACTCTTCAATCTTGAGGGTATTCCTCCGGCTCCGCGCGGCGTACCGCAAGTCGAAGTTACTTTTGATATTGATGCGAATGGCATCGTGCATGTTTCCGCGAAGGATCTTGGCACAGGCAAAGAGCAAAAAATCAGGATTGAATCTTCGTCCGGTCTATCCAAAGATGAAATTGATAAGCTTGTTAAAGAAGCTCAGGCTCATGCCAGCGAAGACAAAGAAAAGCATGAGCTGATTACCGCGCGCAATCAGCTCGACAGCCTCGTCTACGCGACTGAGAAGAGCTTAAAAGAAAACGGTGATAAGGCGACTGCTGAAGAAAAAGCAAGCATCGAAGAAGCGATTAAGGAAGCAAAAGAATCACTGAAGGGTAATGATAAAGCGAAGATCGACGCGGCAACTCAAAAGATCTCGACCACGTCTCAGTCTTTTGCTCAAAAGATATATGCTGAAGCTTCGAAAAAAGCCCAGCAACCCGGCGCGACAGGTGAAAAAAAAGATGACACCGTCAACGCCGAGTATGAAGTCGTTGATGATGAGGAAAAGAAGAAAGGCAAATAACCCTTCGTTCCTTGTTCAGCAAAAAGCCCCGGATTTAAAATCCGGGGCTTTTTTATTGCTCACAACTAAGAATCTAACAACGCGTAAATATGATTAGTACTAGGTGAAAAGACGTCCCAAAACTCTTATAATATGCGACTAGTTGTCTGGCATCATGGATGCCTACAAACGGGAAATCATAATATTAAAGGAGGCCGCATGGGCTTTTCAGATGTTTCGATTCAAGAAGTTAATTCTAAAATTCGCGATGCCAGCACAGTGCTTCGTGATCTGAGTCGCGAAATCGGACGAGCGATTGTCGGTCAAGACTATATGGTTTCGCGTTTGCTTATGGCCTTACTGGCAGACGGACACGTTCTCATCGAAGGTGTTCCGGGTTTGGCAAAGACCATGACTGTCAAAACTCTTTCTGAATCAATCCGTGCTTCGTTCGCACGTATCCAATTCACACCAGATTTGCTTCCGGCAGATATCATCGGAACCATGATATTTAATCCCCGGGAGGGAACTTTTTCGACTAAGCGGGGACCTGTTTTTGCCAACGTTGTTCTCGCGGACGAAATCAACCGTGCGCCATCGAAGGTTCAAAGCGCTTTGCTGGAAGCCATGCAGGAAAGACAAGTCACTGTCGGTGGAGAAACTTTTCCGCTGCCGTCACCGTTTCTTGTGCTTGCGACTCAAAATCCGCTTGAGCAAGAGGGAACTTATCCGCTTCCGGAAGCTCAAGTTGATCGTTTCATGATGAAACTGATGGTTAATTATCCAAGTAAAAAAGAGGAAAAAGAAATTCTTGAGCGAATGACCTCAGGAAGAAAAATTCAAATTTCCCCGATCATTGACGTTGAGCGCATCATTTCTTTGCGCAAACTTCTGCATGAAATTTATATCGATGAAAAAGTCAAAGAGTACATTATTAATCTGGTTTTCGCGACTCGCTTTCCTGAAGAATACAATCTCAAGGATCTGAAACCGCTTATTTCATGCGGCGGATCTCCGCGCGCCAGCATCATGCTCACACTCGCGGCCAAGG
>CAZSVD010000314.1:0-2183 GCA_964610145.1 uncultured bacterium
GTTGTTTTTCCGTTTACAGAAAGCATTTTTTTGATTTTGTCTTTTGTATCTTTTTCTGCGGCTGCAAACTCAGGAGCGTCCGTTGTGACCTTAGCCGGTTTAACACTCGCGATATAATTTGAAACGGAGTGGGGTGCCACGAAATAACCGTCAGCCAATCCCTGCATCAGGGCGCTGGCACCTAAACGATTCGCACCATGATCGGAGAAATTTGCTTCGCCTAAAACAAAAAGACCGGGGACATTGCTCATTAAATCATAATCCACACAAAGTCCGCCCATGGTGTAGTGCACAGCAGGGTAAATGCGCATCGGTTCAGTATAGGGATCTTCTCCTGTGATGCGGTTATACATGTCCAAGAGATTACCGTATTTCTCTTTGATGGCTTCTTTCCCGAGGCGTTTGATGGCATCGGCAAAATCAAGATAAACACCTAAGCCGGTCGGACCGACTCCGCGGCCTTCATCGCAAGCTTCCTTTGCGGCACGCGAAGAAATATCACGCGGCGCAAGATTGCCGTAGCTTGGATACTTTCTTTCAAGAAAATAGTCGCGTTCGTCTTCGGGGATTTGATTTGCCGGGCGTTTATCACCTTTGGCTTTCGGAGCCCAAATACGGCCGTCATTGCGTAAGGACTCTGACATCACAGTCAGGTTAGACTGATAATCGCCACTCACGGGAATACAGGTCGGGTGAATTTGAGTGTAGCAAGGGTTCGCTAGCAGGGCGCCGCGTTTATGCGCACGGTAAATGGCCGATGCGTTACAGCCTTTGGCGTTTGTCGAAAGATAAAACACATTACCGTATCCGCCGGTAGCGACAATCACACAGTCTGCTACATGTCTTGTAATCGCGCCGGTGACCATATCGCGTGAAATAATTCCGCGAGCTTGACCGCCCACAATCACAAGATCAAGCATTTCAGTGCGCTCATGCATTGTAACTTTTTTTGCGGCAATTTGACGTTCTAAAGCCTGATAAGCACCTAACAAAAGTTGCTGGCCGGTTTGACCGCGAGCGTAAAAGGTGCGCGAAACCTGAGCCCCGCCAAAAGAGCGGTTGGCCAGATAACCGGAGTATTCACGCGCGAAGGGGACACCCTGCGCTGCGCATTGATCGATGATATTGCCGCTAACCTGAGCTAAGCGGTAAACATTGGCTTCGCGGGCGCGAAAGTCTCCGCCTTTAATTGTGTCATAGAAAAGGCGGTAAACACTGTCATTATCGCCGCGGTAATTTTTTGCGGCATTGATTCCGCCCTGCGCTGCAATCGAATGGGCACGGCGCGGAGAGTCCTGGTAACAAAACGATTCCACGTTATATCCCAATTCCGCCAGTGTTGCCGCAGCGGAAGCGCCCGCAAGACCGGTACCGACCACAATAATCTTATGCTTGCGTTTGTTAGCAGGGTTAACGAGTTTGTATTCCGCTAAACGATTTTGCCATTTGTCTTTTAAATCGCCTTTAGGAATATTGGAGTTTAACTTCGGAGTAGATGCCATATTAAATCCTCACAAGCCCGAAATAGCACGAGAGCGGAATGGAAATATAAGCAAGATAAAGAACGAGCGAAACCGCGCAGCTGATTTTTTTCGCGACCGGAAGAGAACGTTCGCCGAGAAGTCCAAGCGATTGAAACAAGCTCCACAAACCATGGCTCAGATGCAGAAAAAGAAGAGTCAGCGCGGTAACATAGCTGAAAGCCAGTTCAGGGCGCTGAAAACTCAGCACAACCATTTTAAAAACATCGCGGTGGCCCTGTGAGTCAATGCCGTTCGAGATTTCAGGGTGAGTGATGCGCCAGGTAAAATGCATTAAATGAAAAAAGATGAAAGCGAGAATCACCATGCCGGTAATGGCCATAGTCTGCGCGCCGACGGAAGTGGTTTGATTGTCTTTTTTTGCGTACTCCACAGGGCGGGCTTTTTTGTTTTTGAGCGTCAGGCAAATCGCGTTCAGAATATGAATACTAACAAGCATTAAAAGAGTGATGCGTGCGACCCAGACAAGCGGTTTGAGTTCTTCCAAATGAAAAGCATAAGAATTAATCAGCTCGCGGCCTCCGTAAATCGTGAGGTTGCCGAGCAAATGTCCCACAATAAATCCGGACAGCATAAGTCCGGTTAAAGCCATGAGAACTTTTTTACCAATGGATGTTTGAGAAGGGCAATCGCGGTTCATTC
>CAZSVD010000315.1:0-7268 GCA_964610145.1 uncultured bacterium
ATGGTGACAGGACTTGAGCTTTTCTTGCTTCAAAACAAAAAAATGCAGGGTTATGGAATTGAAGACGAAGCCTCTTATCGTAAGAACCACGCGCAATTCGCGCGAGTTCTGAGAGCTAAAGAAGCCGCTCGCTCGTTTCAGGATTATTTTGACCGTGAAATGGAAAAGGCCGCCGTTTTTTCGCCCGAATTACGCGCTTTTCTCAAGCGTCTTGAGCAGCGAGAGCTTGGAATTGTCACCTTTGAAAGCTGGCTTCCTGAAATTCAAAAGACGGCGTTTAAAGTATTGAATCTTGATTTGAATGATTCTGCCTGGCAGGTTCGGTGGCCGATGTTGGTGCGTTGCTTTAAAATTCAGTCTTTCTCCAGTCAGTTTGATTCCGTGAAATATGAGATTGAGAAAGAAACTTTTCTTGCGCAAATTAAGCCTTATCTATCCGACAAAGATTTGTTCCAGCGCGTGGAGATATTTTTGGACTCCGCGACAAAAAGTATTCAGCTGCCCGAGCCTGAAACCGAAAACACTTTTGTGGAAATGCTGCGTCATTTACCGCGCGACTTTGATTTTGCGGCTTACTCTCAGGTTCAGAAATTTATCGGGCTGCTTGTTTTGCGCAGTGAGCTTAACCCCGCGCGTCTTGCGGCGGAAATCGAACGGCTGGAAGAAATTATTACTGAGAAGCTTGCACGCGATGAATCTGAAAAAAAACTGCTGCAGGTTTTTTCCGATTACCGCAGGCTCGAGAAACTTTTAGCCTTGCAATTAACGCCGGATGATTTTGAAAAAATTCAAAACAGACTGAGCTCCGGCGTGGGGATCAAACCTTCCGATCTTGCCACTGCACTGCAAAACGCAAAGCTTGCTTCCGGTAAAAAGGTTGCCTTTGAGCATTTAGCTGAATTGGATCAAGTCTTTAGCGAAGCTGTTTCTTTTTATCAGGGCGCTTTGGAACGTGACACGGTTATGATTCATAACGCGGAAGAGCGTTTGCGAATGATTCCTGCGAAGCTTGCTGTTGTGATTACCGGCGGCTTTCACGCTTCGTCAATGCGCGATCATTTTCAAAAATCAGGCTACACCTATGCGGTAGTGACACCGGCGATTTCAGGCGTTGATGAAGCGGGGTATCAGGCCTATCTAAAGCTGATGATCGGAACCGCCCCTCAAACAGAAACGCGGCCCAATCAAATGATTGAATTGATGCTTACAGAAGGAAGAATGGGGAGTGTCATACGACTCAGAGCGCTTGGTATGACAGCCAGACGGATTCGTGGAGGTGAGTTGTTACGCAGCTTAAGTCGTCAGACTCGCTCGAGATTAGTTAGCAGCGTAAAACGTCCCACGCGTCAATTAGTTAAGCGCTCAGAAGCGCGTTTTGAAGAGGCGAAGAAAAAATCCGAAAACTGGATGAGGACTTCGATCGCTACTGCTGCGGCGCTACCATTTGCTGCAACGGCAAATAAGTTTTTTTCTTTTTTTGATCCGCAAGCAGCATGGCCGCTTTGGGTCGGAGGAGCGATTTGGGCGGCTTTTGGTTTTACTTTGTTTGCATTAGGGCGTGCGACTTATTTGGATCGCCAAGCTTTACGAATCTCAAAAGACGGCCGTTCTGAACTTCGCGGACAACTTAAAGAAGATTTGGGCTGGTCAAAAAGCGATCAAGATGAGCGTGATCGTGAAGGTGAAACAGTTTCAGATTTTAATCCCGACGAAGACCTTGCGCATCTCTTTCGATCCGAATCACGCGTAACGGATGAAGCTATTTTGGATGTAGCGGCAAAAACTGCTCTTGCCCGGCATTGGGGGCAAACAAAAGAAATTACGGTACCGGTTTTTAATTCAAAGCTCTGGAATCCTTCCAAGCCGGATGGACTCTTGATGCTTTTGAAACCAACAACGGGAATTGTTACCGCGGGAACCATTCAAGAAATTTTGAAAGCGGCCCGTGAACGCGGCTATTACGCGCAGGCTGTTAAGGTTGTTGCGCCGCAAGATACCAAGTTGGTTATGCGCAAACATTATCCGCGACATTCGCAAGTTGCCTATGAGTGTCAAAATGCCTTGGACGCCAAAGAAAAAGCAGCCGTCACAGGACATTTAGCCGGACTGTATGCGGAAGGGCACGAATTTGCGACTCCGGATAACATTTATTCCGCGTTAAATCTCATGGAGCAATCCGGTGTTTCTGCAAAAGTTTTGGCTCAAATTTGGGACAATGCATTTAAAGCTCCGGAAGCTTTGCTTAGGCCTAAAAAATTAGGCGAGGGCGCGCGAGCCTTTCGTGTTGCGCCTGTAACTTTACCGAACGATGAAAGTATTGACCCAAAATTCAGAGGTAAAACCGTGATGGTATTCAACGGGTTTTATCCTTCGCTTGAGGCCGATTTTACCGAAAATAAATTTCCTACGGTTGCATTTTGGCTGCGTCCGATCGAAGGTGCCGAACGGGTGGATTCTTTGCAAGTCATGAAGGATGAGTTTGCCGGCGAAACAAATCCTGAAGAAGCAAATCGAAAGCATCCTGAAAGTTTGCGTGCGCGTGCGTTTCGCAATGACCCTAAACTTGAGCTTGAAGAGTACAAGCCCAGTATGCAGGCAAACTTTATTCATTTAACAGCGCCGGAAGATATGGACGCTTGGGCTCCCGGTGAAGGCGAGTTTTATGCGTGGTTTGGAGATTTTAGTGAGTTTCTGCAGGCACATAATTTGGAAGTTCAGAAAAGCTCTGAATTTAACCGCATTTTTATTTCTGCCCGTGGCAAACCCGGGCAAGGGCCCTCTCCTGAGATTGCACAGCAGTTAGCGATTCGTTTTGGAATTGAATCAGTTGAGACGACGCCTACAAAAACAGATTTTATTGATCGCACCAATGTTGGCGTTATGCAAAGCGAGCAAGAAGTGCCCGGTATTTGGTATGCAAAACTTAATTATCGCTCTGAAATCCGAAAAATAGTTGAGGCCGTAAAGGCTTACGTAAAAGAGCATTCACTTGGAATATCTACTGTTTCTTTCTTTGTGATGGTGGCAGCAGTTCTTTCACTTTTCTTTTTTGAGGTAAATCAAATTAATAACTCCATTCGCCTGAAACAAGACGCGCGGATAGAGCTTTTAGAGAACAAAGAGTTTTATTCTTTACATGCGCTCGGATTCAACATTAAGACGGGTCAGTTTGAAACGCAGGAAATTGATCAAGCTCTGCAATCTCTGACTCCGCAAGTTAGATCGCATACGGTGATTCATACGAAGGCCGGTCAAAGTTATGTGGTTCCGGGCGCGGTCATTGGAAGCTGGAAAGATGGCTGGAGTGTCAAAGGGGCTGTAATTGGCGGTGCGATCGGAGCAGCCTTGAGTGAGCCCGATACGCAAGTAGAGAAAAGCATTTTTGATGATTGGCGTATTTTTCCTGCGCACGCAAAGAAAAATATTCTTAGCGTTCGAGAATCCTTAAAAGATATTTTGGCTGTTTCAAAGACGGAAGAATGGAAAGTAACATCCCAGCTTGAAGCTGCTTTGGCTTTAGCTGATGAAATTATCAAGAAAATTTCTGATGCGGAATTTCAAATAACTTCGACTGATCCGTGGAATCCCGGAGACAATCTTGCGGATTTGCGGAAGCAAATAAGTGATTTGCGTGAAATTGTTTCGGAGGTCGCGCAGGGTTTGTTTTATGCCGTTCCGTCAAGCGAACGTCTGCCCGCCGGATTACAAACATTTCGTTTTTCCCGCTCCGAAGCTCGTGGAACGGACGTGTTTCCTTGGAAAGCCGTGTTAGCGACGGCGAGCGCGACACTGTCCGCATCCGCGTTTATGGCGCATGCGTTGAGCAAAGCTTATTATCAAGGTTCGGTTGAACCGATGGAACGGTTCATTGATTCTGAAATTGAGAAGCCGGAGGTCATCGAAATGCTTCCGCGTATATCTATTCAATTTCTAGCTTTAACCGTTTTTATGTTATTGCCGCAATTTTTACAAAGATGGATTGCTTATGGAGCTTCGATTTATGCGATTGGTTGGGGATATCATTTTTGGGATACGCAATCAGGAAAATTAGCGTTGCTTGTCGGGACAACAGTTTCAACGGTTTTATTAATCAACCGATCAGGGCGAGAACATACTGAAAACTCTTCTCGCTCCGAAGCGCGCAAGGTTCAGGGATTTGAGATACATGAGCTACAAAGTGCTGACGGCAAAATGGAAATGGATGTGACAAATTTTGGTGCGGCGGGCAGAACTCTAAAAGTCAAAGGCGGCCCTCGAGGCGAAAGAAGTTTGATTTGGCACGCGGGCGGAGACAATGTCATGCAGGAAAGCGGTCTTGCGACTGCGGGTGGGATTCCGTTTATGGATGCCAATGGTCGCACGGTTAACGGGATTATGACAGCAAACGACGGTCGTCAGGTGGATGTGCTGGCTTCCATTTTGACCCGCAAAACCCCAGACGGACATAAATTGCATGGTGCTTCTTCCCATATGGCGTGGAAAACAGAAAATATTTCTGCAGATTCTATTGCGTTTGCAACGACAACTCGGGATGTGAAGCTCAATGTTCCGGAAGCACCGACGATGGCTGATGTTGTAGGAGATGTCCGTTATCAGCAATCTTATAGTGTTCAAGATGGAGTTTTTAAATCAAGCCTTATGGTTGAAAACATCGGAGATAAGACCACCGTTTTAGGCGGCGGTTATCATCCGTTCTATCAATTAGATGATTTGGAAGATTGGACGATTCAATTTCCCGCGCATGGATTGTGGGCTAAAGACTCTGTTCCGTTATCGCTAGATGCTCAAATGCAACCAATTGAGCGAGGAAGTGATTTTGATTATACCGCCCCGCGTCCTTTAACTCATGGAACCGAATTAACTTTTGGTGATTTGCGTCGTGATGAGAACGGCGATGTTGTGATTATTTTGCGAAATAAGAAGACGCGCGAACAAATTGAAATAAAATTTAAAGAATACCAATTTTCAACTTTGTTGCTGTGGGTTCCGCCCAAAGAAAATGCACCCGCTCCCGGAGTTTTTAGTGTTGAGCCTCTGTTTACGCCGCCGAATGGCCGCAATATGTATTTGTCCGGAAATAGAAATGTTCATCCGGTGGTTTTAGAAAAAGGCAAACCCCAGACTTTTGAATGGAGCCTGAATTATATTCCGAAGGGTTCGGATATTCGTGTGGGTGAGAATATTTATTTTCCGTTTAAGCAGGCTGTGGCGGTTGCGGCAAGTGATGGACGTTTGAGAAATCCTACCGAGCTTAGCTTGGCGCTTCAAGATGCACAAATTGCTTTGAGCGCGAATTCTTTTCCGGAACAAGCTTCTGTCAGTGTGACTCCGGTTTATGATGCGGATTCATCGAATCTTCGGTCTCTCATTGTGGTGGTTGCGGATAAAAACAGATTTTATTTTTACCGCTGGTCGCCCACGAAACGCGACGAACTCGAATTTTTAAAAACGTACGAAGTCGCGGAATCAAATTATGCGGATTTACAGACGCATAGTCCAACCTCTGTCAGTCCCTTTTTTGGGTTTAAGACGGGACATGGCCAACAGTCTAATATCGAAAAAATATATGTGAGCGATCTCGTTGCTCGTTCTGAATCGCGCAGTAACATCGGCACGCCGGAGGAATTTGCGGAAAACGCAGCTAAGCTGATTTTGGCGGGCTCTGATGATACAGGGGCTGCTAACACGTTGAATCAAGCTTTTGCGATTTATCGAGATCAAACGGGATGGAAAGACGCGGTATTAAAAAATTTGACGGATAGGCAAGATCCGGCAATTCGGAGTTTTTTGTCTAGAAATTCTTTCCGTTCGGAATCGCGGCAAATGAATTCAATCGAGGTTTTTAAAGACAGGCTTCATTTAGAGCAGAAAAACAACAGCGGAATTTTTCTTAATAAGTTATTGAGCGGATTTGTTTTTGCTGTTTTGGGAGCGGTTATTTTTGGTCTGATTGGCGGAGGTTCAACATCTGCCATCGTCGGAGTTATTTTTGGGGCCGCTTTTGGGGCAATTGTGGGCTTCCTTGGACTCGCACTTGTCATGGGAGATGTTTTAGAAACAAAATATTTCGATGAGCTCGAAACGATTTTGGATTTGCCCGACGATGAAACTCGACGTGATATTTTATTATCAAAGCGCATCGAACTTGAAACAGGCGCTTATGCCAGCCTGATTCCTTCGCCTTTGCAGCCTTTTGCGCTTGATGCGGTTAATTATGCTTTATCACGGTCTGAGACACGCGCGAAAGTTCTTTATGATGCCGGCGTTGCGCTTGGAAAAGAGCCCGGAAAAAATCGTGCCGCTGCGTTGGGACGCGTGCAAAAACGTTTTCAATTAAGACCGGCTGAAACACAGGCACTTGCGGCTAAGTTTGAGATTCCTGCACGTTCCGAAGTTCGGAAAGAACCCGTTGATAGAAAGACGCTGCATGTTTATGTTCCTAGTAATGACGGTGATTCTAATGAGCTTGGTCTTAGCATGACTGATAAGCATGGTCCAATTTTATACGTGGGCTCGTATCACTACAGATTATTTGAAGATGCATTAGGCCGATTCAGTCTTTTGGATCAATGGAGAGATGGCTGGAAAGAGGAAATAACAGAAGGGAAAAAGAATGCAAAAATTTGGCTTAAATTAGTTCGTGCCTTAAATAAAAAGCTGGGTATTTCTGCCGTGTATCATCGTGTGGGCATGGATGCGAAAGGTTTTTTTGTACAAGAACTTTGGATTAAAACAAATGACGCGTCCAAGGATGACGATGGATACGAAATTCTGACTTCGGGAAGTAATCGAATCGAGCTCGCAAAAAACCTAGAAAATTTAATTAAAAAAGCTCTCAGCTATAAAGATAGACAAAAAAAAGTAAATCCTGCAAAGGAGTTGGTCGCGCGGAGAAACTTTAGAAATAAACTCAGAGCCCAGGCGCGGCAGTTTGGCGAGGGTGTCAAAGTAGAAGCGATGAAAATTGATGGCCATCAGATAAACGTTATTCTTGATCACGGTGTTTTACGAGTAACTCAGGATGGATGGCCACTTAACATTTTTGGCGGCGATATAAGAACTCGTCATCGTCAGCTGGGAGTTGTTAGCTTTTCCGTTTATGACAATGTTCTTATCTATAACCGTCAATCCACGGCTGTGGAAGCGATTAACCTTGAGGATGCGGTTAGGTTGATAGGGAAACGTAAAGATAATTTTTATGATTGGGATGTTCCAGTTCCTTATACAAGCGATGTCATCACGATGACTCAGAAAAATGGCGTTTTACT
>CAZSVD010000316.1:0-2041 GCA_964610145.1 uncultured bacterium
ATCAGTTGGATTAAAGCGCAGACCATACCCATCAACGAGATTTCTAGCATATCTAAATGAAATATATGAGTCATCCATCGTGTAATCCCAAATAGAATTACACATAAAAGCAAAATACACAGCCGAGGCAATAACAATGGCGACGGATGCATAAAAATACAAATCAATACGACCACTATTTGACGGCATCTTTATCCACCAAAGCATTCGAACCGCGACACAATCTCATTTCGGGACAAAGCATATATTTTCACCATAAACAACCTTACAGCTATAACCATTCAAGGACGCATCTTGAAGCGCAACCCATTTAATTCCTTTTGCAGCAAAAAAAGACTCAAAATGAAATTTCTCCATTTTCCAAGCAAGCACTCCATCTTTAGAGTCCTTAGCAAGCACGGCCAGCTCTTCCACTACTCTATTGCCAACACCGGCCGAGTAGGAATGCATTGGATAAAAAACAAGAAATGAATTTACAAACAAGACCATCGAGAACGAAAACGCCGCAACTTTACGATCGATCTCCATCAAAAAAGCAACCTGCAATACCGCAAAAACGTAAAGTTGCGGATTAAATCTAGCCCACCACGACTCAGGATTTATTACCGAAACAACAAAAACCGCAAAAAATATAAAAAGCCATTCAGCATTTATCTTACTATTCAACACCACCACCAAGAGAAGGAGCAAAACGCCACCAAAAAGCGGCCCCCATCCTGCGGATCGAACGTCAATTGCATTAAACGCTACCAACTCCCCAGGATAAATGGCAAAGGGAATCTTCATGGGCGGCAATATAGTAGCGGCCCAAGGCCCATGATCAGCCGACTGAGAAAAAACACTAATCAGAAGTTTTGATATTTGGTCTAGCTCATAGAATTCCCGACGAGTCTGCCCAGAAATAAGATTTTCTATCTTTTCAGCGCCGAGCACCGGGTGAAAAACATGCCGACCGTCTAGAAGATTATTCAAATACGGATTCCATAGCAAAACAACACCAACGATCAACAATACCCCAAAAACAACGAGTACCCGTCTATCTAAATAGAGCGACCCTATCGACTGATCAACGAGAAAACCGGTTTTACGACAACGGAGGAAAATCCAAACCAAGAGAAATACAATTAAAACAAAAGAAAAAACAACCCCTGTAAACTTAAGTGACGAAGAGCCTATAGCACCAATCAAAATAAGTTCAATCCCATCAATCCGCCTCTCACCTCCCACTCGCAAAAACTGATAAAGCCCAAGTATCTCAATAGTCAAGAATCCACCAAGAACACCATCAACATAATTTGAATAAATTTGACTTATCGCGATTGGATTCAATGTCAAAACCAATGCGAGAAGCAGCCTTTTTAGCACCGTAACCTGCAGAACACTCAGCGAGAAGAAAAAGACCGCAACAATCAGCAAATAATTAATGGCCTTAGAAGCAGGAACTTTCCAGCCAGAATCTATTATGGCTGCACCAAAAAGCCATGACAGCTTTGGATAGTTACCAGTCAGATAAGAATATTTACCCTGAACCACATTCCTAAAAATGGAATAGTCACCATGTAACAAATTTAAAATTGCATCCTGATGATACGACAACCCGTCGTAGTAAATATCAAGCGAATTAGACGCCAAATAAATTGACAACAATACAAAAAAACAGAAAAAGGAAAAGCCACAACTCTCAGTCCAACTCTTCCAAAAAAATATACAGCCACAGCGGAAACAATGACAGAAAACTGAGACAACTGAGACAACGAAGACTTGGCAATAGAATAAAAAGCAGCCGTAAAAAATACAAAAAGAACGATTAACAATGCCGTTTCGTGAAAAAATCGACTCTGATCGAACGACCTTAAATTTATTTTATTTTTCATCATTAAGATTTAAATCTCAAAAATAAACACGAACAAGCTTTTAAAGAATCAACACTTACACTCAATGGAAAGGCATTGCCCCCGGAACGACGACAGAGCATATCGCCCCCCCTAACCTCAACCTCAGGCGCCTATTTACTCATTGGCTATAGCTGCATTAATTTAGG
>CAZSVD010000317.1:0-2431 GCA_964610145.1 uncultured bacterium
CAAAACGTCAATAAAATTGAATCTGCGGTTCGTTTGACTCATATTCCGACGGGAATTGTGGTGCAATGTCAGAACCAACGGTCGCAAATTCAAAACAAAGCGTCCGCGTTGCAGGTTTTGAAATCGCGTCTTTACGAACACGAACGCCGTAAAAAAGAAGAAGCCCATTTGGCTGAATACGGCGAAAAGAAAAAAATTGAATGGGGTTCGCAAATTCGTTCGTATGTTTTGCAGCCTTACAGCATGATTAAGGATTTGCGCACGTTCGAGCAAACTTCGGATACGCAGGGGTTTTTGGACGGTAAAATAGATGAATTTATAGAGGCTTATTTAAAATGGCTTGCGGCAGGATCTCCGGATCGTTCGGAAGTTCTCGGCGCGAAGCAAGATGATTTGGAGTAACACATGATCGGCTTTATTTTGAAGAAAATTTTAGGCTCCCGAAACGCGCGTATTGTAAAAGGCTTTCAACCTATCGTTGAAAAAATCAATTCATTGGAGCCCGCTTTTCAAAAGTTGACCGATGAAGAGTTGCGCGGGAAAACAGCTGAGTTTAAAGCCCGTCTTGCCAAAGGGGAAACGTCGGATCAAATTCTTCCCGAAGCTTTTGCGGCTGTGCGCGAAGCGGCAAGGCGTACTTTGAAAATCCGCCATTATGATGTTCAGCTTATCGGCGGTATGGTTTTGCATCAGGGGAAAATTTCCGAAATGTCCACCGGTGAAGGTAAAACATTGGTGGCGACTTTGCCGGTTTATTTAAACGCGTTGGAAGGCAAGGGTGTGCACGTGGTCACTGTGAACGATTATCTCGCGCGCCGCGATCGTCAATGGATGGGGCCGGTTTATGAGTTTTTGGGTTTGACCGTGGGCGTGATTCAGCATGATATGAAGTATGACGACCGTCAGGCGGCTTACGCGGCGGATATTACTTACGGAACCAACAATGAATTCGGGTTTGATTATTTGCGCGATAATATGGTGCTCGATATGTCGCATCGTGTGCAGCGTCCGTTGGCTTACGCGATTGTGGACGAAGTGGATTCGATTTTAATCGATGAAGCGCGTACTCCGCTGATTATTTCCGGTCCCGCCGAAGAATCTACCGACAAATATTACAAAGCTTTTCGTGCCTCCAAAGGATTGAAAGGGTATTTGATTGAGCAAGATCAATATACGCCCGAGTGGAAAGAAAAAATCGAAGAGCTAAAGAAAGAGTACGACTACATCGCGAATGAAAAAAATAAAAATGTCAGTTTGACCGAATCCGGTGAATTGAAAGCCGCCAAAATGATGGGGGTTGATAATTTGCATGACCTCGCGACGGTGGATGAGCGTCATCAAATTATGACGGCTTTGCGTGCCAAAGAGTTTTTTAAGATTGACGTGGATTATGTTGTCAAAGAACAAGAAATTGTGATTGTCGATGAGTTTACGGGACGTCTTATGCCGGGGCGCCGTTTTTCGGACGGATTGCATCAGGCGCTTGAAGCCAAAGAAGGTGTCGAAATTCGTCGCGAAAATCAAACCCTAGCGACGATTACGTTTCAAAACTATTTCCGCATGTATAAAAAACTGGCCGGTATGACCGGTACAGCGATGACGGAAGCGGCTGAGTTTGACAAAATTTATAAATTGGACGTGATCACAATTCCCACCAACCGCAATTGTGTGCGTATCGATGAAAATGATTCCATTTACCGCACCAAAAAAGAAAAGTTTGACGCGGTGATTGAGCGCATTGCCGTCGAGCATCAAAATGGCCGGCCGGTGCTTGTGGGAACTATTTCGATTGAGACCTCTGAATATTTGAGCAGCTTACTTAAGAGACGCAATTTGGTGCATACGGTTTTAAATGCTAAATACCATGAAAAAGAAGCCGAGATCATCGCACGTGCCGGACAGCCGGGCGCCATTACGATTGCGACGAACATGGCCGGTCGCGGAACGGATATTGTTCTGGGTGAGGGAATGAAAGAAAAAGGTGGGCTCGCGGTTTTGGGAACCGAGCGCCATGAATCGCGCCGTATTGATAATCAGCTGCGCGGACGCTGCGCGCGTCAGGGAGATCCCGGCGCTTCGAAGTTTTTTGTTTCACTTGAAGATGATTTGATGCGCCTCTTCGGATCCGAACGCATTTCCATGATGATGCAGCGTTTAGGAATGGAAGAAGGGGATGAAATTCAGCATCCGCTCGTGAACCGTACGCTCGAAACAGCTCAGAAGCGTGTGGAAGGTCACCATTTTGAAATTCGCAAACATTTGCTCGAGTATGATGATGTTATGAACCGTCAGCGCGAACTTGTTTACGCCGAGCGTGACCGGGTTTTGCGCGGTGAAGATTTGAAGCAGCATTTCTTTGAGATGACGGAAAACGTCATCGAAGATTTAGTTTCAGATTTTATGCATCCTGATAAACGGGTTGATGAGCAAG
>CAZSVD010000318.1:0-1873 GCA_964610145.1 uncultured bacterium
TTCTCGCGATCCGAAGCGGCTTCTCCTTAAAGACCTAGCCGCGCTTTCTCCGAAATGAGCCAATAGTTATAAAGGCTTACCAGTTTCTTTTTCTCTGATTCAAATAGCGGCCTTATCTCGCCCGCATCCATTTCGCGCGAACCCGTTTCTTCCCCGGCCGCTAAAGTTAACATTCCGAATCTGACCCGGTGCAATCCACCTTTACAAACAGGATGTTTAATCGCGTAAAACATTTTTTTAACCTGATGAAATTTTCCTTCATTGATTTCCAGCTCAACAATCGAAAAAGCCATCCGGGTTCCGGCATTAGAAACCGAAACAAGTCTTACGCTTTCAGCCGAAACGGACACAGGCACTTCATTTGTTCCCGGGATTTGAATATTTTTAAGCCGGGCCAGGGTTTTTTCATTCACCTCACCGCGCACTTTCGCGCGATACAGTTTGGTTGTTTGTCCCGCGTCTTTTTTAAAGAGCGGATTCAGCAGAAGCTGATCAATAAATTTGGGATGCTTTTCTCTTTTAGATAAAAGCAACAACCCCGAAGTATCTTTGTCCAAACGCCCGAAAGAAATGAATTCATCCACGGGATAGCGCTTACTCAATCCTGTTTGCATAAAATAATCTCTCAGAGAAGGACCTTCACGCGCGGGTAAATCGGAACTAAAACTGCTGACATAGCCTTTGGATGAGCGCTTTGAAATTCCCGGTTTATGAAAAACATAAAGTTCGTTTAAATCTGCGGCGCAGATTGGTTTTAAAAACGCAGCCTGCTCTGCGATTAATAAAACATTCGAAAGCGTGGATCGTGAAGGCGCAAAAGTCATGCAGCATTGTAACAAGGATAAGAGCGACCGGAGCCGGAAAAGATCAAAACCGCGTTTCTAAGTCGTGGAGAGCTTCTTCCTCTGACCCATAAGACGGAAAAAGATGACTGACCTTCGCAAGCCGCATCATATACGCGGGCCCTTCCCGAAGATTCATAATGGCAAATTTTTGATACATTTTTTTATAGATATCCAATTCTTTGATCAAAGCCGCAACAGCCGATGAGCTGAGCGAAACAACATCCGCAAAGTCAAGAAGGACATGTTTGTATTCATATCCTTTTTGGCGGCGCGTCAAAGCGGAGAATTTTTGCAGAAGCGTAACAGCGGCGGCATCCAAATCACCCTGAAGCCGATAAATTTTAACGGTTTTACGTTCTTCGAATTGCTTAATCCACTTGGGCAGACGAATCTGATTAGGAGCAAGAACCGACATATCATTCCTCACAAACTGTTAAACATTTTTAAATCCTAGGCAAAATTTACATGGTCTTTTTTATAAAATCAATACCTTGTAAAATATTTTATATAGCAAAATATAGCGCGGCATTGCCCCCTACTCAGCTCATAACATCTCATCACGGGAAACAATCCCAAATGAACCGGTTAATTCACACAAAATTGACCGGTTGCTGACGGTCTTATTTAAGAAATAAAAAAATCTCCTTTGGTCATATAGCAAGTTATAGCCAACTCTTGAAAAGATTTTAATCTCTGCGTATGTTTCAGATAAGCATGGATCCGACACTGCGATGCACCGAGGTGCACATATCGCAGCAGTGACCAAGCCAAAGACAAAAACTCAACCACAACACACGAAAGGAAATTTTCGGCTTTTTTCTGGTGCTTCGTAAAAATTGAAATGATGTATTCTTCATTTCAAAATGAATAATCAGCACCGTGGTTTGTCGCTTATAAACATAAAGAGGATCAAACCACTATGAAACAACACGGAGATGTTTATGTGTTTAATTTCGAGAAAGCTTGTTGATTTGAAGGTTGCAGTAAGGTTTAATCGCGCCCGTTTTCCTCCGCTGAGAGAATAGGCA
>CAZSVD010000319.1:0-10731 GCA_964610145.1 uncultured bacterium
TCCGAAGACACCTACCGTGTGTTGATGGCGGTGGACGCAGTCATCATGGTGATGGACGGCGGTAAAGGTATTGAAAGCCAGACGCGGAAACTTTTTGAAATTTGTCATCGCCGCAAAATCCCGACTTTTACCTTTGTGAACAAAATGGATCGCCCCAGCCTGTCGCCGCTTGAGTTGATTGATCAGCTTGAGAACGTTTTAAAAATTCATGCTTATCCCATCAATTGGCCGCTTGGAAACGGAAAAGATTTTAAGGGTGTTTATGACCGTGTTCAAAAACAGGCGCATCTTTTTGAGCGTGTGCCTGGCGGCGAATATAAAGCGCCGGTTTCGATCAGCGGTTTTTCCGATGATTTTGTGAAAAGCAAAATGGACGAAGAGAGTTATAAGCAGGCGGCCGAAGAGCTTGAGATTTTAGAGCAAGCGCATGTTGATTTTGATACGGATTCGGTGTTCAGCGGAGAAACGACACCGGTTTTTTTCGGAAGCGCCGCGAATAACTTCGGCGTCGAATTGCTGCTGAAAGGATTTTTGAAATATTCACAGGGACCGACTCCGCGCAAATCAACCACGGGAATGATTTCCGTCGATCATCCTAAATTTTCGGGGTTTGTTTTTAAAATGCAAACCAATATGGATCCGATGCATCGTGATCGCATTGCGTTTATTCGCGTTTGCTCCGGAAAATTTACGCGTGATTTGCAGGTGACCAATGTGCGCACGGGCGACAAAGTGCGCCTTGGCAGTACGCATAAACTTTTCGGACAAAACCGGGAAGTGGTCGAGGACGCGTATGCCGGCGATATTTTGGGCGTGGTTGTGAAAACAGATTTCCGCGTGGGCGATACAGTGACCGAAGACCGCAATATTGTTTACCGTGAAATTCCGAAATTTGCGCCGGAATGTTTTGGCTATTTGACTAATCCGGAGCCGGGAAAATACAAAGCCTATCGTAAAGGCATTGAGCAATTGCTTGCCGAAGATATTGTGCAGGTATTTGAACAAAAAGAACCCTGGAACGCGAATCAGCTTTTGGGTGCTGTCGGACCGTTGCAATTTGAAGTTTTGCAGTATCGTTTGGAAAATGAATACGGCGCCAAATCCACTTTAGCGCGCGCGCCATGGCAACTTTTGCGCTGGATTCAAACCGACCTGGATGACGCGACATTGAAATTAAAAATTCCATCCGGCGGCGCATTGGCCACCGATGAATCTGGCAGACGTGTTTTGATTTTTGCGAGCGAATGGTCGCTGAATTATTACCGCGACAAAAACCCCGATATTCTGCTTTTCGATTCCCCGGATTTAATTCCCTCAGTGGTTTAAGAGGATCTTTCAGGACCAGGCTTTCCTCCTCTCTCCATCAGCTATGTGGCAAGCGGAACATTGCAGGCTGCGATTTTTTAGATTCCGTTCGATATCGGACTTAATGGGGCGGCCGTATGATCTTATGCAAGGGACAACTCAGAATTCCTATCATATCAAAAAATAGCAATATATATCAATATGTTGATTTTTAATAATTCAAAGTTTACTTTATAGGCAGGTTTACGAAGCATAAATCAAAGGAGCCTGTTGTGAAGAAGTTCCAAAAAATTTTCTGTATTTTTTCTCTTGTCTCAATTGTCCAGCCGGTTTTTGCTCAACAACAGGCGATTGATCCGGCCGTAAACAACACAGCCCCAACGACTTCCACAACGGCTCAGAATAATACATCCGCGCAACCGGCAGCCAGCGGCGACACAGCCTACATGGCAGTGCAAAGCAGTATGGAAGCTGGCGCATTGTCGGCGGTTCAATCCTCACCGAGCAATACCGCAAGCGTCGCTTCCAGCGTTGCTGTGGCGACAAATGCTGAATTGCAAGCAGTTTTAAAAACCGCTAAAGCAAGCACTGAAATTCAAAAAGCGGTTGCAGAAGCTTCTTATCAGCCAAATAAAAAAGTTCCGATGTTGAATGTTATCAAGGCTGCGGATGTATCTAGTTATTGCGTAACTTCGTCAGACGTGAGTTGTTCCAAATCGGGCTCCACTTTGGAGCTTACGGTTTTTAGTCCTGGGAATAAAGGTTATGATTCTGCGCGTCATTTTTACGTTAAAAACGCAGACAACGATTACGTGATTAGTTCCAGCGAAATTCATCATGGAAACAATTTAACGAACGCTTATTACGACAGCAAAGGCCGGCTCGAATCAGCAACATCGATCAATTACAATACCCTCAAAGATTTAGGAGGCCTTGAAGTTACCTGGAAAGATGATGGCTCATCCGAAATAAAGTTTGAGATTAAAAGCGAATCGAATAACACATATTTGGCGACGAATATTACAGAAAAATATAGTGCTAACGGTAGTTTGTCGGAACGTATTACTAAAACGAATAAAGCGAATTTTAAATTGACGTCGAGCTCAATCAACTTGCTTGGAAAATTGGAAACAACTACGCGTGAATTTTTTGATAACAGCGTTTTGAGAAAAAAAATCGAAAATGCCGTTGGAGAAGGCAATCAAGCCAAGAACACTAAGGTCGACGTAGTATCGTATTTCGATGAAAAAGGAAGGCTGAGCAAAAACCCTCCGTATATTAAAAACGATAGCGGCCTGTATGCATCAATATTAATTAACGACGACGGCCACACTGAGCAAAACGCAATGCGTGCACGCTTTGAGCTGACTCAAAAATTAGCTCCCGGACAAAAAATCGTTGTGACCGTAGAGCGGCGTGAAGCGTTTGCGTCGGCGACTGAAACGTATGAAGTGGTTCCCACAACGAAAGATGGTCGCTTTTACCAGGCTGACGTTCGAGGCTTGAAACAGCCTGGAGCCACTTACGTTTTTTACATCAAAATAATCGATACCGATTTGAATAAAACAATTAGTTCTGTAACGACAGGTGGTAATGCGCCTGTTCCGCCGACAACGCAATTTTCTGGAAGCATATTTGGCGTTTCTATTAATCGAAGTGGTGCGAACATTGATTATAGTAGCAGTGGTATCACTATTCAAAACTATAGCGCTAAGAGTATTTCAATTAAGCCGGTTGCTGGCAGGGAGGTGCATTATTTTTCGCCGAGCGGCGGCGCCTATGTTACGGGGGCCAATCTTGCTAAAGTGGGGTTGACCTTTAAAAACGAATCGGCCTTGACGGTAACTCCGAGCCCAGGGCAAAAGCTTGAACTTGTAGCTTTTGCCGCTAAGGATATGCCAGCCGGAATCTACGAGGGCTATTATGAGGTAACCATCGTTGATGAGTTAGGCAAAGCCACTGTTAGTCAGTATCCTTATAGTTTTGAATTGAAATAATTAAGTTCTCATTCTAGTATGGCTTGCTTTGGCGCTCGAATGAAGCGATAACTGCGACTCAAAAAATGCGGAAAGGATTCATTCAAAGCGTTGAGTGTATCACTAGAAAGTGAGATGGCCGTTCTTTAGCGACCAATATGGGTAAACAGGGTTAGTTCTTTAAGCATCTCATCATGAATTAAGCCATTTGTTGCGAGATTTTGCCGACCTTTAAGTGTCATCGGACCGCCTGAATAATCTGAGGTTTTTCCGCCCGCTTCCGTGACGAGTAACCCACCTGCGGCTTTATCCCAGGCTTCGATATTGGCTTCCCAGTAGCCGTCAAATCTTCCGCATGCGACATAGCACAAATCAAGCGCGGCGGCGCCGACACGGCGGATATCATGCGTTTTCAGCAAAAAGGTTTTGATAATCGCGAGATAAATATCAACCTTTTCTTTGCGGTCATAAGGAAATCCCGTGGCAAGCAACGAGTGAGAAAGCGTCTTGGTTTGGGAGACATGAATGCGATTTTTGTTCAAATAAGCACCCTGGCCTTTTTCAGCGAAAAACATTTCGTCGCGGAAAGGGTCGTAAACGGCTCCCAGCAAAACCTGGCCTTCTTCCTCATAACCGATCGAAACACAAGAGGCCGGAAAGGTATGCGCGAAGTTGGTGGTGCCGTCAATCGGGTCAATAATCCAGCGCTGAGGCGAGCCTTCGATGGCTTCGGACTCTTCCGAAAGGATGGAATGCTGCGGAAAAGCACCCAGAATTTTTCCCAAAACGATCTTTTCGCATTCTTTGTCAGTTTCCGTGACGATGCTGATCTCGGTTTTTTCTGAAAAACCGCCGCGGTTCAAAATCTTCGATTTCATGTGCGTGCCGGCCTCAAGCGCCGCGTCGATCAGCACGCTTTTAATTTTAGCTCTATTCATATAAAATGCCCTTTCTTTCGTAAGGCCGCATTCTAAGGGTTTCTCTTTTTTGCGGCAATGAACTTATAAAATCAATGATAGCTAAGGAGCAATTATGTCATACAAAATTACTTTAATTCCGGGTGACGGTGTCGGACCGGAAATTGCGGACGCAGCCAAGGTCGCGATTGAATCCACGGGCGTAAAAATCGATTGGGATGTGCAAAGCGCCGGCATCGATATTATGGAAAAAGAAGGCACGCCGCTTCCTCAGCGCGTGATCGATTCCATCCGTAAAAATAAAATCGCGTTGAAGTCGCCGATCACCACTCCGGTTGGAAAAGGTTTCCGCTCCGTGAATGTCGCGTTACGCAAAGAGCTGGATCTTTACGCGTGTGTGCGTCCGTGTAAATCTTACGAAGGCGTGCGTTCCCGTTACAAAAATATCGATCTTGTGATTGTGCGCGAAAACACGGAGGATCTTTACGCAGGCATCGAATTTCAAAAGGATACTCCGGAAGCCAAGCAGATTTTGGATTTATCGTCCAAGCTTTCCGAGAAAAAAATCCGTCCTGATTCCGGCGTGAGTATTAAGCCGATTTCGGTTTCAGGATCCGAGCGCATTGTTAAATACGCTTTTGAATACGCGCGTAAATATAAGCGCAAGAAGGTCACCGCCGTTCATAAAGCCAATATCATGAAATTTTCCGATGGACTTTTTCTTGAAGTAGCGCGGGATGTGGCCAAGCGTTATTCCGATATCGAATTTGAAGATCGTATCGTTGACAACATGTGCATGCAGCTTGTGCAGAAGCCGGAAGATTACGATGTGCTCGTTCTTCCGAATTTGTACGGGGATATTGTTTCGGATTTATGTGCCGGTTTAATCGGCGGCCTCGGTGTTGCGCCCGGTGCGAACATCGGCGAAGGCGGTATGTTGTTTGAAGCGACTCATGGATCCGCTCCGAAATATAAGGGTTTAAACAAAGTGAATCCGACCGCGGTGATTTTGTCAGGCATGTTGATGTTGCGTTATCTGGGTGAAACTGCCGCTGCCGACAAGCTTGAAAAGGCTGTTGCCGCCGTGATCAAAGAAGGCAAAGACGTGACTTATGACATGAAGCCAAATCGCACTGATCCGACAGCGGTTGGAACCATGCAAATGGCCGAAGCCATCGCGCGGAAAGTTAAGGCCAGCTAAGCTGGACAGGTCAAAGGTCTTTAATTTTAAAAATTTTTGAGGAGTTAATTTTATGGGTTATCCGAAAGTAACGGTTGTAGGAGCGGGTTTTGTGGGCGCGACGACAGCGCAGCGCATTTTAGAAAAAGAAATCGCCGATGTGGTTTTGATCGACGTTGTGGAAGGTTTGCCGCAAGGTAAAGCGCTCGACATGATGGAGTCTGCGCCGACTGAAAAATTCCGCACCAAGATTTTGGGCACCAATAATTATGCTGACACCGCAAACTCCGATGTCGTTGTCATCACCGCCGGTCTTGCGCGTAAGCCCGGTATGACTCGTGACGATTTGCTTTTCAAAAACGCTGAAATCGTCGGCGGCATTGTTGATAACATCGTCAAACATTCTCCGAAATGTATTCTTATCATTGTGACCAATCCTCTCGATGTGATGGTCTATCTCGCGTGGAAGAAATCGGGTTTTCCGGCTAACCGCGTCATTGGTATGGCGGGTGAACTTGATTCCGCGCGCATGGCATATTTCATCGCTGAAAAAACCGGTGTGCCGGCAGGTGAAGTCGAAGCCATCGTTCTTGGCGGTCACGGCGACCAAACGGTTCCGGTGCCTCAGCATACGAAAGTTAAAGGCAAGCCGCTTCCCGAAGTGCTTGATAAAGACACGATTGAAAAAATTAATCAGCGCACGCGTGATGGCGGCGCCGAAATCGTTGGTCTTTTGAAAACCGGCTCAGCTTACTATGCGCCTTCGGCTTCCACGGTGCGCATGGTGCGTTCGATTCTGCAGGATAAAAAAGAAACCATCGCAAGCTGTGTTTTGCTTAAGGGCGAATACGGCATCAAAGACATTTACGTTGGTGTGCCGGTTGTGCTCGGCAAAAATGGCGCGGAAAAAGTTGTTGAGTTGAAACTGACGTCCGAAGAACAGAAGGCTCTTGAAATTTCCGCTGCGCACGTCAAAGAAAACTGCGATAAGCTCAAGATCTAAATATATTCGGCTCTGGGTTTTTCCCGGCCGACAAAAAACCAAACTCGGAGACAATTACTGTGGATAGCTTTAAAAGCAAATCCGTTCTGAAGGTCGGCAACAAAACCTTTTCCATCTTTAAACTTTCCGCAGTAAAAAATCTTCCGGGGCTTCCGCTTGAACAGCTGCCTTATTCCGTTCGCATTTTGATCGAAAATCTTTTGCGCCGCGAAGACGGCAAATCCGTTCTTAAAGCTGACATTGAAGCGCTTCGTAACTGGAGCCCTAAAGAAAAATCTCAGAAGGAAATTGCTTTTACGCCCGCGCGCGTCATCTTGCAGGATTTTACCGGTGTTCCGTGTGTGGTTGATCTTGCCGCGATGCGCGACAAGATGAAGGAATTCGGCAAAGACCCTAAGAAAATCAATCCGCTTGAACCCGTGGATCTTGTGATTGATCACTCCGTTCAAGTGGACGCTTTCGGCAATGCGAATGCTCTTGCCGAAAATACGCGCATCGAATTCGAACGCAATCAGGAACGCTATGAATTTTTAAAATGGGGGCAGAAAGCCCTTTCTGATTTTCGCGCTGTTCCGCCGGGCATGGGCATCGTGCATCAGGTGAATCTCGAATATCTCGCGTCCGTTGTGATCACGAAAAAAGTGGGCAGCGAAACGTTGGCTTATCCCGACACGCTTGTCGGCACCGATTCGCATACCGTGATGATTAACGGTCTCGGCGTTCTCGGTTGGGGCGTGGGCGGAATTGAAGCGGAAGCCGCGATGCTCGGCCAGCCTTCATCGATGCTGATTCCCGAAGTGATCGGTTTTAAATTGACGGGCAAATTGCCCGAAGGCGTTACCGCCACGGATTTGGTTTTGACCGCGACGCAAATGTTGCGTAAAAAAGGCGTGGTTGAAAAGTTTGTCGAATTTTACGGCTCCGGTCTTGACGCGCTTTCTCTCGCGGACCGTGCGACCATCGCGAATATGGCTCCTGAATATGGCGCGACGATGGGTTTTTTTCCGGTGGATGATGAAGCGATTAACTATCTGCGTATTTCCGGCCGCAGCGAAGAACAAATTCAGCTTATCGAGGCTTATTTAAAAGAACAGGGGCTTTTCCGTACCAAGAATTCTCCCGACCCTGTTTTCAATGACACGCTTGAGCTTGATCTCGGCAGTGTTGTTCCGTCGCTTGCCGGACCGAAGCGTCCGCAGGACCGCGTTGCTCTCGGTGACGTAAAAAACAATTTTGCCGCATCTGTTCCGAGCTTCCAGGTGACGAAGCCGGGAGCCGCTCCCGTTGCTGTGCTTGAAAAGGTGCGCGTGAAATATGCCGGCCAGGAATTTGATCTTGAAAATGGCGCTGTCACGATTGCCGCGATTACCAGCTGCACCAACACTTCGAATCCTTCGGTATTAATGGCCGCGGGCCTTGTTGCGAAAAAAGCTGCGGCGCTTGGATTGAAAGCCAAACCGTGGGTAAAAACCTCTTTGGCACCGGGATCAAAAGTTGTTACCGAATATTTGCGCGCCTCGGGTCTTCTCTCAGAGCTTGAAAAAACCGGTTTCTTTGTCGTCGGCTACGGCTGCACAACCTGTATTGGTAATTCGGGACCTTTGCCGGAAGAAATTGGCAAAGCCGTCAAAGATAATAATATTGTCGCTGCTGCGGTGATTTCGGGTAACCGTAATTTTGAAGGCCGCGTAAATCCGCTTGTAAAAGCAAACTATCTCGCTTCGCCGCCGCTTGTCGTTGCATACGCACTCGCCGGAAGTGTTGAAAAAGATTTAACCAAAGAACCTGTTGCGGAAGATAAAAACGGCAAGCCTGTTTATCTGAAAGACATTTGGCCATCCAACAAAGAAGTTGCCGATGCGGTTGCGCAGGTAACCCGCAAAATGTTCGAAAAAGAATACGCGGTTGTTTTTGACGGCGATAGAAATTGGCAAGCGATTCAGGTTGCCGAAGGAGACACTTTTAAATGGAGCGATAAATCGACTTACATTAAAAAAGCGCCTTATTTTGACGGCATGACCGCTGAGCCCGCGAAAATTAACGACATCAAAGATGCGCGTGTGCTTGTGATGGTGGGTGATTCCGTAACCACCGATCACATCTCTCCCGCGGGCAATATCGCCAAAGACGGCCCCGCGGCAAAATATTTAATCGATCATGGCGTGACCGCAAAAGATTTTAATTCTTACGGAGCGCGTCGCGGTAACCATGAAGTGATGGTTCGCGGAACTTTTGCGAATATCCGTCTCAAAAATTTAATTGCGCCCGGCACGGAAGGCGGTGTGACGCGGCTTTTGCCCGAAGGCAAGCCGATGTCTATCTTTGATGCGGCGCAGGAATACGCAAAAAAGAAAACCCCGTTAATCGTGATTGCCGGTAAAGAATACGGCACAGGATCTTCGCGTGATTGGGCAGCCAAGGGACCGATGCTGCTCGGCATTAAAGCCGTCATCGCTGAAAGTTTTGAGCGCATTCACCGCAGCAATTTGATCGGCATGGGAATTTTGCCGCTTGTTTTTATTGACGGGCAAAATCCGGCGGCGCTTGGATTAACCGGCGAAGAAACATTTACGATTGAAGGCGTGGCGAATATTAAACCCGGACAAATTGTGGATGTGAAGGCTAACGCAAAAACATTCAAAGTAAAATGCCGCATTGATACGCCGGTTGAGCTTGAATATTACAAGCATGGCGGGATTTTGCAGTATGTTCTGCGCCAGCTGATTAAGTAGTTCTTAAAACTTTGCGCCTCCGGAGCCGGCGCGGGCTCCGGAAAGCCTATTTTGCTACGGTGTTCGAATGAATCGACACCTGCCGCTCAACAAATGATCGATTTGTTTTCTGAATCATTTGTTTCCGCGATGCCGCAAAAAATCGCTTTCCTGAAAAAAGGCAGAACAAATGAAAACAGAGCAGAAGAAAATTTACAAGCCGAAAATCGGGAAGAAGGCATTTATTCATCCTTCCGCGGTGATTGAAGGGCAAGTGACGATCGGAGACTATTCTTCGGTTTGGCCGAATTGCGTTTTGCGCGGAGACATTAACACCATCACGATTGGCAAGCGTACGAATATCCAAGATCTGACTTGCATTCATCTTGAAACCAATCGCGGCACAAAAATTGGGGATGATGTGACCGTCGGACATCAAGTGATGTTGCATGCCTGCACCATCAAGCGTTATGCGGTTATCGGAATTCAAGCCATTATTTTGGATGGTGCGGTTGTGGGAGAATGCTGCTTAGTGGGAGCAGGAAGTCTTGTGAAGCATGGCCAAAAGCTCAAACCTTACTCGCTTTACATGGGGCGCCCCGCGAAATATGTCCGTCCGCTTAAAAAAGAAGAAATTTTAAAGCTCAAGGCCTGGGGCAAAAGATATGTTAAATATGCCGAGGATTATTCAACAGGAAAATTTCAGCGAGTCTGAAATTTCAGTTTTGTGTCCTCGGCGATGCCGCGCTGTGTTTTTTTGGCAATGCGTGTAAGTACGCATTGCAATTTGAAAGCTAGAATTCCGCGGTTGTCCCGCCTTTGGCGAGACAGAGCCATAAATAAAAAGATAATTTATACTCAAAAACCGTTCTCCCAAAAACGGTTTTTGAGTATAATGCTCGCTTATGACACCTCCGGTTGGTAACGAAAAAGCAGAGTTCGCGAAAGGTCTCGAAGGCATTATTGCCGGCGAAACGTCCCTTTCCCTTGTTGATGGAAAAAATAGCCAGCTCTATTATCGTGGCATTTCTATCGAGCAATTCGTCGGCAAATCTTCATTCGAAGAAGTTATTTTTTTACTTTGGAATTTACGTCTTCCTCGCAGAGAAGAGCTTGAGGCGTTTAAAGCGGAGCTTGCTTCGCATCGTGAAATTCCCAAAGCCCTTTATGATTGGCTCGCGAATGTTCCCAAAAAAGCGCATCCGATGGGTGTTTTGCGATCCGCCATTTCTCAGCTCGGCCTTTTGGATCCGTCCGCGGATAAAATCGACAATACTAATTTGCGCCGCATCGCGCTTGAATTAACGGCACAAACGCCCACGATTTTGGCGGCGTTCAGCCGGTTGCGTGACGGCAAAGCTCCGGTTCGTCCTGACATGAAACTTTCTCACGCGGCCAATTTCCTTTATATGCTGAACGGCACCAAGCCTGCTCCGCAAATGGAAAACGCGCTTGATACATATTTAGTTTTACTCGCGGATCACGGATTTAACGCATCGACTTTCGCGGCGCGCGTTACGGTAGCGACTTTGTCGGATATGTATTCCGGAATTGTGGCCGCGATCGGCTGCCTGAAAGGCGACCTGCATGGCTCCGCGGTTCAAAATGTGATGGAGATGTTCCTCGAAATCGGCACTCC
>CAZSVD010000320.1:0-3042 GCA_964610145.1 uncultured bacterium
CACGGATTTTAGAAGGCGGGATTCCGTCCGCTTCTTCATCTTCGGTTCAGTCATCGCTCCCGCATCCGGTTTTAAAAGAGTTAACCGATTTAGACATCAATCAAATGACTCCGGTTCAGGCTATTCAAAAATTGGCGGATCTTAAAAATCGGGCAAAGCAAGATGAATAAGATCCATATCCTTTCGGAGCGTATCGCGAATAAAAATGCTGCGGGTGAAGTGGTTGAGAGACCGGCCTCGATCGTTAAAGAGCTTCTAGAGAATTCACTGGACGCAGGTGCAACTTCGATTGAAGTAACAGTGCATCATGGCGGAAAAAGTTTGATCCGTATTTCAGATAACGGCAGCGGAATGTCCGCCGCTGATGCCGAGCTCGCTTTTAAAAGACACGCGACAAGCAAAATTAAGTCCGATGAAGATTTAACAAAAATTGAGTCTTTTGGTTTTCGCGGAGAAGCTTTACCGAGCATTGCCGCGGTTTCGCGCATGACTTTGGTTACCCGTCCGGCGGACTCAGAAACCGGAACTGAAATTTGGATGGTGGGCGGCTCTCTTGCTAAAGCAAGCGAGGCCGTCGCAACCAAAGGGACAACGGTCGAAGTTCGTGATCTTTTTTTTAATACTCCCGCGCGCCGCAAATTTTTAAAGCAGGATTCCACGGAGTTTGGTCATATCTATGAGGTCATGGTTGCCGCGGCTTTGGCAAAACCACAAATTCATTTTATTTTTAAAAATCAAGAAAAAACCATTTGGGACTTGTCCGCGGGACAGGATTTACGCGAACGCATCAAAGCCGTTTTGGGCGCGGATTGGGGAGAGATGCTGGTGCCGATTGAAGCTGAGATTCCGCATGTGCGTGTTTCAGGTTTTGTGACAAAGCCAGAATTTGCGCGCGGGAATCGTCTGGCTCAATATATTTTTGTGAATCAGCGTTGGGTTAAATCGTTTGCGGTTAGTTATGGCATGGAGGCGGGCTATCATGGTTTTTTAATGCATGGACGTTATCCGGCGGCGGTTTTGTTTGTGGATGTGCATCCCGAATATGTCGATGTGAATGTTCATCCCACAAAGCAGCAGGTGCGTTTGTCGGGAGAGGCCTCGATCAAATCGATGATTCAGCAGGCGGTTGCCTCTGCATTGCAAAAAGTTCCGGATTTACGCCCGACTTTGGCTGATCCCAAGCCGCGTACGGCGGATATTTCTTTTCCGATTATTGGTTCAAAAGCGGAAATTCGGTTTGAAAACGAGACGGTTCCGCAGTCACGAGAAAATTCTCCACTTCATGAAACTCAGGGCGAGCGGGAAGTCTCTGTTGTGCCCAAAAACCCTTGGGAAGTTCTTTTGGCGCAGAATGTTCAGCCGACGTCTAAAGTCGGTGAATCGCAACCGGTGTGGAGTTCTGAGCGTCGTCCGGTTATTACCAAAGTTTTGGGACAAATTCACGGTACTTTTATTTTGGCGGAAACAGACGAAGGATATGTTGTGATTGATCAGCACGCTGCGCATGAAAAAATCCAATATGAAGGATTACGGGTAAGTCTTGAGAAAGCTCAGCCGGTTTCGCAGCGTCTTTTGATTGAAGAAATGGTCGATTTGAATCCGCGGCATTTTGCGGTGTATGAAGAAAACGCAGAGTTTTTAAAAAAAATCGGATTTGATATCGAGCTCTTCGGAGAAAGAACTTTGGTCGTGCGCGCGATTCCAGACGCTTTTCGAAATGAACAAGCGAAACAAGTTTTGATTGCTTACTTTGAGCAAAAAGAAACGGGCGAACCCGGTGTGCGGCTGGAACATTATCAGGCGGATTTAGCGGCGATGCTTGCCTGCAAAACCCGCTCCGTGAAAGCGCATGATTCTTTGACAATTGAAGAGATGCGAAAATTAACGGATGATTTAATGCGCTGTGATCAACCTTTTCATTGTCCTCATGGACGGCCCTCGATGCTGAAATACTCTTTCGCGGAATTAGAAAGACAATTTAAGAGAAAACTTTAAACCTACACGACGAATGGATCAGCAATTTTTCCGATTTAAGATTTTTCTTTTTTTAATTATAGGTGGTTTGTTTTTTATCGCCGGCTCAACGTATGCGGAATCCGCACATGTTAAGCGGGTTATTGATGGGGATACGGTGGTGCTTGATGATAATACGCGTGTTCGCTTGATTGGGATTAATGCTCCTGAAATTGAAAATCGTGATTTCGGACATCGCGGCGAGCCCTTTGGTGAAGAGGCAAAAGTAATTTTAAAAAATATGGTGGAAAGGAAGCAGGTTGATTTAGAGGATGGTCCGGAAAAGTTGGATCGTTATCACCGCCGTCTTGCGTATCTCTATTTACCGGAACATTTTTCCGTGAATCGACGGCTGATAGAAGTGGGCGCCGCGGAAGCTTACCTCAAATTTGATCATCCATACCGCAGTGAATATATAGAAGTTGAAAGTCAGGCAAAGCAAAATAAAATCGGGATGTGGGCCGTTGAAAGGCGCGCGCCAAATTGGTGGGAGCGTCTTTGGGGAACAAAACAATGAAGCCTGATCGTAATTTAAACAAGCCCTGGGATGCGATCGTCATTGGAAGCGGGATGGCGGGATTAGGCGTTGCGCGTGGTTTAGCTCTGAAAAATAAAAAAGTTCTAGTTCTTGAAAAGAAAGTTGCCGGAGATTCGACTTCACATGCCTCGGGAATTTTGGATCCGTTTGTGGATCTTGATTTCCGGCCGGAAATTCTCGCGCTAACCGTTCCTGCAGTGAAGAAATATCCTGCATGGATTCGTCAAATTGAAAAAGCTTCGGGATTATCCACGGGATACAAAAAATATAACCTTCTTTACCTCGCGAGTTCAAAAAGTGAAGAGAAAATATTGCGCCGGTTCCTTCATATTCCCGGTGTGAAAAAATATATGCGGGTTGAGTGGATTAAGCCCTCCGAAATTCGCGTTTTAGAACCTCAGATTGGCTCTGAGGTTGTGGGTGGTTTATATCTTCATGGCGTGGCACGTGTTTTTCCGGCGCAGCTGATGACTGCTTTTCGTGAATATTTG
>CAZSVD010000321.1:0-3509 GCA_964610145.1 uncultured bacterium
TCCTGTCACCATAGATTTTTTTGCAAGCCAGCGCGCATTTTGCAAATTAAGCTCGGGCTCATGAGAAATAAATTCAAGCCGTCCTGGCTCAAGTTTGTCATCAGCGCCTTCGGCAAAAACGGGAAAAGATCCGTATTTTTCAGAAAGCCACTTTAAAAGCTTTTCGATTTTTTCCTGAGCTTCATAATTACCATGCGCGGTTTGAATATGAAGAATGGTTCCTTGTCGCCCGACATTTAAACTGTCAATCCGACCGAGGTTTGCGGGCAACGTCAGGGCAAGATTCTGCTCAAGCTTAAAATTTGCTGGAACTGCAATTTCCGGGCGCGCACTCATAGTGCCTGCGGCGTAAGATAAATCGATATTTGTGGGAAAATAGGCAATCAGAGTCACAATCGCTGTTGCGCGCAAAAAATTTTGAAAACTGCGTTTTTGCATTTATGCCTCTTAAGAAAACAGTTTGGAAAAGATGATAAATTTGTGCAGGAAATCTACCTGCTGAGAGCCCCTAAAACAAGGCTCTAAATGAAAAAATATTTAGATTTTTATTGTGAATCTAGTGATCTAACTAATTAGAGTTCATAGACTCTGAATCAATCTAAAGAAAAATCATAAGACAGGAGAAAGACAATAGGGTGATCAATTTATAGCATTAACGATCACAGATGGATAAAAAAAGAGGCACTGTATTCACAGCGCCTCTCTTATAGAAGATTAGGCTTCAACGCCCGAACGGCGGAAAAGCTCTGAAACCGAAACGTTGTAGTGGATACGCGCAATCGCATCCGCAAGCAAAGGGGCCACGGAAAGCTGCGTAATCTTTTTGATTTTCTTTTCTTGAGCGAGCGGAATCGTGTTGGAAACAATCAATTCTTTCACCGGAGAATTTTGTAATCGCTCAATCGCGGGTCCGGCCAAAACAGGATGCACAGCAACCACATAAATATCTTTTGCGCCGTTCGCCTTCAAAGCTTTGGAGGCTTCCACCACCGAACCCCCGGTTGAAATCAAGTCATCCACAATCACCACATTCTTCCCTTTGACTTCACCGATAATATGCATCACATGTGTCTTCGCGGCATCTTCACGGCGCTTGTCCACAACCGCAAAATTAGCTCCGAGCATTTTCGCGTAAGCACGCGCCATTTTAATTCCGCCAACATCAGGAGAAACGATCACAAGGTCCTTTACCTTTTTCTTTTTCAAATATTGACCCATGATATTAATGGAATATAAATGATCCACCGGAATATCAAAGAACCCCTGAATCTGTCCCGAATGCAAATCCATAGTTAAAACACGGTTCGCTCCGGCACTCACAAGTAAGTTCGCGACAAGCTTCGCGGTGATCGGAACGCGCGGACGGTCTTTACGGTCCTGACGCGCATAACCATAAAACGGAAGCACCGCGGTAATGCGGCGGGCGGAAGCACGACGAGCCGCATCCACCATAATTAAAAGCTCCATCAAATAATCATTGGGAGAATTGCAGGTCGACTGAATCAAAAAAACATCTTTTCCGCGAATATTTTCCTGAATTTGAACCTGAATTTCTCCTTCAGGAAAACGGCTTACGACCGCCGCGCCGAGCTTCACATGCAAAAGCTTCGCCACTTCACTGGCAAGTTGTCTATTTGAGTTTCCTGAGAAAAGCATGAGCTGGTCATGATTTTTGTTTTTTAAATTAGCTGCCATAAAAACCTCTGTTCGTATTGATTAATTTTTAATAAATTTTATTTTTTGGTTGGGCGCAGCCCAGAGAAAAATTATTTAATAACACGGGCCGGAACGCCCGCAACCACGTCGCCTCTGCGCATTTTTGTTTTCTTGGTTACAACAGAGCCCGCGCCTGTTTTAACATGATCCGGAATACTCACCGGAGCAACCATCACCGTATTAGAACCGACAAGCACTTGACGCCCAACCCGAGTGGTGTGTTTGTTTTTTCCGTCAAAATTAGCTGTTATTGCGCCCGCGCCAAAATTTGAAAAATCTTTGACAATCGCATCACCAAGATAAGTTAGATGCTTCGCGTAAACATGCTTACCCAAAGTTGAACGATTAACCTCAACAAAATTTCCAACAATCGATTCGTCTCCGATTTTTGATCCGCCGCGGATTTTAGCAAAGGGTCCAATTTCGCAGTCCTTTCCAATCACAACACCCGAATCAATCCAGGTCCAGGGATAAACCACAGTCCCCGAGCCAATTTTGACTTGCGGAGCAATCCAGGTATCCCGCGGAGAAATAAATTTTACGCCAGCGGCCATATGCGCATCAATCAGCCGATCCGTCAAAAGACGTAATGCTGCAGCTAGATCACGTTGAGAATTAACACCCACGGCTTCATCCGCGCCGGCCAAACAGAATGCCCGCACCGCTTCATTTTTTGCACGTAAAATTTCGATGGTATCCGTCAAATAATATTCACCTTTTTGGTTATTCGGCAAAACTTCGGCTAACGCTTCAAACAAAGCCTTGCGATCAAAAACATAAATTCCGGTATTCACTTCGGAAATTTTTTTCTCCGATTCGCTCGCGTCCACTTCCTCACGAATCGCGACAAACTCGCCATGCGTATCCCGCACAATACGTCCGTATCCGAAAGGGTTTTGCTGACGGCAAGTCAATACACTGCAGGCAGCCCCGGCACTGCGGTGTTCTTTCAAAAAATTTTGCAGGGTTTCTTTCTTCAGGAGCGGCATATCTCCGGGCCAAATCAAAACTTCTCCCGCGCCTTTTAATTCGCGCTCCGCAATCATAACAGCATGACCGGTTCCATTTTGCGGTTTTTGAAGCGCTGTTCGCGCCGACGCTCCGAGAAATTTTTTAACCTCAGCCGCACCGTATCCCACAACAACGCAAGGCTTTTGAACTCCCAAAGATCTTAAAGTATCGAGCACATGTCCAAGCATAGGACGGCCCCAAATCGAATGAAGCACTTTCGGAAGGTCGGAACACATGCGCGTTCCTTTTCCGGCGGCAAGAATGAGCGCATCTAATTTTGGAGATGACTTTTTAGACATAATTTCTGAATTTTGCTTCAAAAAGGTTCAGTTGTGGTCTGCGACCATAAACAAGGCTTGCGGCAGATGACCTTTTTCAGGCAAAAGTCACCCTTTGATACCGGACAACTTGATACCTTCGACAAAGAATCTTTGCGAAAAAATAAATACAATCAAGATCGGCAGCATCATCATCACGGTCGCTGCCATGAGAAGCTCCCAGTTCGTATTATGCAGCCCCTGAAAATAAGACAATCCCACAGGCAAAGGATATTTTGAATTGGTGTTAACCACAATCAACGGCCACATCAAACTCATCCACGAACCCATAAAAGTAAAGGTCGTCAAAGTCGCAAGAGCCGGCCCTGAAAGCGGAAGAATAATGTGCCAAAAAATTCTTAAATATGAGCAGCCGTCAATCTTAGCGGCATCTTCCAATTCCTTGGGCATAGTCAAAAAGAACTGACGCAACATAAAAGTTCCGTATGCCGTAAAAATTCCCGG
>CAZSVD010000322.1:0-1989 GCA_964610145.1 uncultured bacterium
AAGTCGCCATATTCAAGCGCAGCCTTCTCAAAGTCAGATTTTCCTATGACTCCATTTTCAAAAAGCACGGCTGCTCGATCATTCTTAGTTTTGAGATATCCCTCCGTTTGTTGAAGAGCTCCGATCTCTTCGTCAATCATCTCCAGTGCTCTTTTCTTTAATGAGAGGTCCTTGACGATTTCCGGATTCTCGAATCTCGCTAAGACTTCTCCTGCTTGCACCTGGTCACCTTTTCTGCGGACGATTTCCTTAAGAGTTCCTGGAACCCCGGCTTGAAGCTTCACATATTTCTGCGCTTTTAGAGTCCCAGTTCCGACGATTTGAGGTGTTCCTCTGAGGAAATAAAAAGCGCCGACAATAACAAGCCCCAATATCCAAATGCCCATGCCTCCAGATTTCTTTTTTTCGGGCTCTTTAAATAAAACGGGTTCCTCCGGTGCTGCTTTCCCTTCTGCTTTTTCTTGTGTCATTCTTTCATTCTCCTTTTCTCTCATATCCATTTTTTAAAAACCGCTGGCATTGCCTTGGCAGTAAAGTAAACAAGCGGGATTGATAGCAAAAGACTCCCCATAATGGGCAGAGCCTGCCAAACGAAGTATGGTGTTTCATGGCTGCAAAAATAAAAAAGGGCTGCTCCGAAAGCGGTTCCGGGCCAAAGGCTTTTAACCGCTTGCGCTATTCCCACTTGTTCAAATGGATCTTTCTTCATGGGACGCCACATAAGCTTTTTGAAAGGCTGCGAAGCAATCGAAAGCGGAACGTAAAAGAAATTGTTCAGAATGATTAAGCTTGAAATGAAAAGTTCATAAAGATACTTCCTGAGGTCATCAAAACTTCTGACAATAACTGCTTTATGAAAGAAAGTTACTCCCATGCAAAAGATCAGAACGGCCTTCAAAATGCTGTTTGTAAAAAGACCTAACCAAATTGTATCGATTTGAAAATGGATAAGTTCTCCAAACCATGTGCTATGCGCCGAAAGGCCGAGTAGAACCCAAAGAAAAAAGATAATGTCGCCGAGATATAAATAAATTCCATAGAGGGCTAGAAAACGCGACGCGAGGCTGATTTTGCTTTTGAATATCAGCGGCCATCCCTGAAGAGTTCCTTGTGCCCATCTCCCAGCCCGAGCACGGGCTTCCAAATAGTTCGACGGGACTTCGTCATAGCCAAAAACATCCGGACAGAAGACCACCCGATAACCTTGCTTGTCCAAAAGCACAGTGTCCCAGTTGTCATGAGAAAGCAGTCCTTTCGGTAAATCAATTGATGCGAGTAGATCCGCACGGACCAGGTGATGATGCCCAAACGAAATCAGGCGGCCAAAAAGAGCCTGAAGACATGTGAAGTAAAGCCTTTGCCCAAACTCCGCTCCAATTTTTTCAAGCCGCGCATACCAGCTCGTTGCATGAGCAATTCGAATGAAACATTGAAAAATCGCTACGTCGCTATTAGCAGGATGCAAGGCTTTGCGGAGTAGCTTTAAAACGGTTCCCCTTGGCACCATACTGTCCGCGTCGGCAATATAGAGCCACTGATACTCGGGATGATTCGTTAGAAATTCCTTTATGTTTCCTTGCTTCCTTTCGACAGGCTTCATCCGCCTGCGGTAATAAATGCGGTTCGGATATTTGCTTTGAAGACGATGAACAAGCTCAAGTTCTAATGGCTCATAGGAAGCATCTGAATCGGAGAGAATCCAAAGATCAAGATTCGAGAAATGATTCCCTGAAAACGAATAGTCCATTCGCTCATAAAGACCGTGGTCTTCATTTCGAATCGGATAAACAAGCGCAGTTTTAGGGAAATCCTTAATGAAGGATTCCGCCAGAATGGGCTCTTTTATGAAAGGCCGGATAAGACTCAGCAAAAATAAATAGGAAATATTGAAAAATAAAAAAGTGAATCCGATGAGCCACAAGACACTAGGAATAAGCGATTCCTGGGTGAAGATCATGGTGGATACGATAAGAACAGACGTAGCTGCAG
>CAZSVD010000323.1:0-3555 GCA_964610145.1 uncultured bacterium
CAAAAAAATAAAATTGAGAATCACCAAACACAGCGTGCATGGCAGCAGCAATTCTTTCAAAATGTATTTCTGTAAAATTTTCACGTTTAACTCACTTTAATATGTAACCATCGGCAACTGTTCAAAAGGCTTGTATGCAAGGCGCAATCAAGCGCGCGCGGAGCTGTAGTAAGACCTACAGCGCACAAGGAAGCGCAGATTGCAACGCAGCAAACGCGCCCTTTTCAACAGTTGGCTAACCTGTATTTCTCAAACCATGCGCAATGCCGTTGATCGACATAAACACGGCACGCTCTAAATCTTCCGGCGCATCGCCTTCGGCTTTTCTAATTCTGCGCAATAAAATCGTCTGCGCGTAACTGATCGGATCAATATACGGATTTCTTAGACGGATAGAATGGCGCAGAGCGAAGGCATTTTCAAGAATTTCCTTTTGCCCCGTAATTTCAAGCGCAAGCTTGATGGTCAGCTTATATTCTGACTCGATTTTTGAAAAAAACTTTTCGCGCAAAGCTTCGTCCGTGACAAGGCCGGCATAATGCTTCGCAATATGCATATCCGCTTTTTGTGAACTCATTTGCAGAAAATCCACCACCATTTTGAAGAAAGGCCACTCCCGGTACATTTCCTGCAGTTTTCCGGTGCCGCTATCGGGATTTTCTTTCAGCCAAGTCTGAATCGCTGATCCGAATCCATACCACCCGGGCACGATTTGGCGCGACTGCATCCAGCTGAACACCCAGGGAATCGCGCGTAAATCATTGATTCCCGGCGTCTTTTTACGGCGTGACGGCCGCGAGCCTAAATTCATGCGCGTCACTTCACTGATCGGTGTTGAACCGAAGTAATACGGAATAAAACTTTCATCCTCGTAAACTAATTCCCGGTACGCGGCATGCGATAAATCGGCAAGCCGGCCCATGATCTCGTGCCAACCGGCGCGCTTTTCCGAAGGTTTGTTGTCGATCATACTGGCATGCAAAACAGCCGAAATAACCAAATCCAAATTACGCTCCGCCATATGCGGATCGGAGTATTTGAGTGAAATCACTTCGCCCTGTTCCGTGATTTTAATGCGTCCATCCACGGTTCCGCGCGGCTGCGCCATAATCGCCTGGTTCACCGGACCGCCGCCGCGGCCAATCGCTCCGCCGCGGCCGTGAAAAAACTTATGCCGCACTTTGTATTCCTGCGCGATAACGCTCAAATGTTTTTGAGCCTGAAATAAATACCAATTGGACGCTAAAAATCCGCCAACCTTGCATGAGTCGGAGTAACCCAGCATGATTTCCTGATTCATTTTTAATTTCTTCAAATGCTTTTGATACACCGAAGAAGAAAAAAGCGCGCGCATAATTTCGGGAGCGTTTTTAAGATCTTCAATGGTTTCGAAAAGCGGCACGATCATCAAATCTTCATTTCCGGTGATGCGCGACAGCCACAAAGCGGACAACACGTCCGATTCCCAGTGCGTCATGGAAAGAATATAAACCTGAATCGCGCGCGGAGAAATTTCCGTGCGAATTTTTCGAATTGTTTCAAAAGTTTCAAGAACTTCCACCGTCGCGGGAGAAAGTTCAAGCGCGGACCAATTGATTTTGGCGCGTTTTGTGATTAAACCCCGAAGCGTTTCGGACTTGTCTTTTTCGGTCAGAAAACTAAATTGTATTTCTGACTTAAGAACTTTGTCAGCCACTTCGGCCGCGGCCTGGCGCACAATCGCGGAATCTTCGCGCACATCCAAACGCGCGAAATAAAAATCAAAAAGTTCGAGCGCGTTTAACACGGCATCAATGCGTTCCACGAGCATCGCACCCTGATGTTTCACCATCGATTCGCGCAAAAGCTGCAGCTCTTTTTTCAATTCCGCGGCATTCGCGTAAGTCGCTTCAATCGGCAGCGGTGAAGATGCTGCGGCGGAAGAATCTCCCTGTAACAGCGTATTAATCAACTTGCGCTTCATATACGACGTTTTAAGACGGTAAGGCTCAAAATGGCTGTGTGTATTCAGCGTATTCGCGAACGCGGGCATTTTCTTTTCATCAGCAGCGATGGAATCCAACAATTTCTGAGAAACTCCGACCCAATTAACCGACTGACTGTAATGTTCGATTAATCCGTCCATCGCGGAAATATATTTCCGCAGCACAGCATTTTTTTGGCGCTGAACCGTTTTCCAGGTAACTTCATGCGTTACAAAAGGATTTCCATCACGGTCACCGCCAATCCAGGAGCCGATGCGCAAAATCGGAAAAAGCGGCATTTTTTTATGATAATAATTCGCAAGCAGCTTTTGAAAACGCGCAAGCAGCGCCGGAAGCACCGGAAAGAAAATCTCATCCAAATAAAAAAGACCGTTATCGACTTCATCAAAAACCGTTTGGCGTCGCTGGCGGATTTCACTGGTTTGCCACAACAAAGTGATTTTTTCATAAATACGGCGGTCCACTTCTCTGAGTTCATGCGGCGTTAAAATATGATATTCGCGCGTATTCAACAAACGATCCACGGCAAGAATTTTTTCAAGCACCGAACGCCGTTGCGCCTCGGTGGGATGCGCGGTCAAAACGAGTTCGATCGAATAATGTTCTACTTCGCGCCGGAACTCAGAATAAGTCACACCCGATTTTTTTAAACGCTCGATCACATCTTCAAGTGATCCGGGCTGAACCTCGCCTTCGGCTTCATAATTTCTTTTGCGGCGAATACGGTGACGGTCTTCGGCAAGATTAACTAACTGAAAGTAAATCGTAAAAGCGCGCAAAAGCTTAGTCAAACGCTCGATCGAAAGGCTTTCCAGCTTCGCCAGAAGTTTATTCTCAAGAGCCACGCTATGCGAAACGCGAAGTTGAATCGAAGTTTTACGAACCCATTCCACAAGCTCAAAAAAAGGTTTCCCCTCCTGCTCGATCAGAACGCGACCAAGCAAGCTTCCGAGCCAGCGCGTTTGATCGCGCAGGGGCTTCATTTTTTCAATTTCGCTTTTTGTTTCTGCCATAGAAAGTACTTAGTTAAAAACCCGTTCAAAAAGTTTTGTCTACAAGGCGCGATCAAGCGCCCGCGGAGCTGTAGTAAAACCTACAGCGCACAAGGAAGCGAAGATCGCAACGCAGTAGACGGACTTTTTCAACGGGTTATACGGAAAAGGATTCTCCGCAGCCGCAGGTTTTCGCAGCATTAGGATTCTTAAACTTAAAACCTTTATCCTTGAGCGTGTCGGAATAGTCAAAAGTCGTTCCCGCCAAATAAAGCGAGCTTTTGGGATCCACAAAAACGCTGAGGCCCTCGTAGGTATATTCCTGATCACCGGGCTTTTTGTCGTCAAACTTCATGTCGTAAGAAAGTCCCGAACAACCGCCGCCTTTAACGGCAAGACGCAACCCTTTTCCCTTATTTTCAGGGGTGGCGGCTATCATTCGCTTCACTTCATTAACCGCGGCCGGTGTCACAATGATTTGGTTCGACATAAAACCTCTTGAATCTCTTTATCCAATTTTTATTTAACTTGCTGTTCTTTTAAATAGGCTTGATACACGGGCGAAACTTCGCGCAAAG
>CAZSVD010000324.1:0-14731 GCA_964610145.1 uncultured bacterium
TTGTATTCAAAAATTGCAACAGCGCATGAGTCAGGATGCGAATGAACCGGTGGATGAAGCCGCTGTTGCCGATGTGTGGATTAAAAAGAATGCCGAGCGTTTTGCTCATTTCTTTGAGTAAAATAGAATTTATAAAAAGTATTTGATGAAAATATCTAAAAAAGCAAAAGACTTACTGCAGGCCGCCGCAATTTTGATTTTTGGGATTTTTTTGGTCGCGGCGGATCTCAAGGGCTGGGAAGTTTGGTCCTCGGGCTCGATTATTCATCAACCTATCCCGTCGCCGGTACTTGCTATTTTGGGAATCATTTTTATGTCCGTGGGGATTGTTGCGCTGATTCGTATTTCGCGCGGCAAAGAACCTTAAAGGAGAAATCAATATGGCTGGTGGAATAGTGAAATTTCATCGTGTTTTAAAAACGACTCCCGAGAAGCTCTACAAAGCATTTCTTGATCCTGCCGCGAATGCGAAATGGCTTCCGCCGCATGGATTCACCTGTACGGTTCAGCAGCTTGATGCGGAAGTGGGCGGAACCTTCAGAATGTTTTTTACCAATTTTACAACAGATCAGAGTGAGGCTTTTAGTGGCACATACAAGGAACTTGTTCCCGGAAAACGAATTGTTTACGTTGATAAGTTTGATAATCCGGCTTTGCCCGGCGAAATCAAGGTAACGATTGAATTTAAGAAAGTGATTTGCGGCACTGAACTGAACATTGTTCAGGAGAATATCCCCTCGGTTATTCCGGTCGAAATGTGTTATCTTGGCTGGCAGGAATCTCTCGCTCAGCTCGCCAATCTCGTCGAGCCTGACATCAAGGGCTAATTTTTTAAGCAAACAATGAAATTTTCAAAAGCACAATTATTGTTCGTCATTCCCGCTCTCGTTTTCGCAGGCATTGCTCTGACATGGTATTTTTCTCAAACCTCAAAACAACCAACGACAAACGCAGAAGCGCAATATTATTATCCTGTGCCGGAGCCAAGCAAGGCATCCAATCCGCATCATGTTAAAGGCGGCTAGGGCATAAAAATGGCAGACGAAGTTTTCAATAGTCGAATAGTGAGTTATCCGATTGATTTGGTCTGGCGGGCTTATGAAGAGCCTGAACATTTAACGAATTGGTTTGGCCCCAAAGGTTTCACCAGCACTTTCCACGAATTTAATTTTAAAGAAGGCGGCGACTGGAAATTTATTTTTCACGGGCCCGACGGAAAAAATTGGGACAATCACAATATCTTCGTCGAAATCAAAAAGCATGAGCGCATTGTTTTTGATCATCCGTTAAAGCCGCATGTTTTCCGCGCGGAAATTACTTTTGCCGATTTAAATGGCAAGACCCGCGTGAATTTTCGCCAAATTCATCAAAATCCGGTTGGCGACGATTTCCGGGTTTTTCTGCTCGAGGCCAATGAGCAAAACTTTGACCGCCTTGAAGCTGAATTAAAACGCATGAAATTTCAGGGAATGTCCGACCGTCTTTGCCCTTAATAAAACCAAGCAGGGACGGGTTGCCGAAAAAATTCCGTTTTTTTATAATACTCGCATGAAACAAAATACGTTTGTTCTTCTGGGTTTGTTTTGTTTGTGTCTTTTGTCCCGCCCCGTCTTTGCCGCTGAAGAAAATAACCCGCGCATGACGCCTGTCGTCAAGGTGGTCAAAGAATGCGGTGATTCCGTCGTGAATATCAGCACCGAGAGCGTTGCTTTATTGGGAGCGGATCCCTTTTGGGGGCAGTTTCACGCTTTCTTTGATGACTCCAATATGCCGGTGATGCCGTTTGGCGCGATGACTCTGCGCAGTGTCGGTTCGGGTGTGGTTTTATCACCGGAAGGATTAATTTTAACCAACGCGCATGTGATCCAACGCGCGAACAAAATTTATGTGACGCTCGCGGATCAAAAACAAGTTGAGGCGCGGCCGCTTTCTGTAAATCCGAATCTTGATTTGGCTTTGGTGAAAGTCGATGTGCCTTATGCTTTGAAACCCGTGAAGTTCGCCAAAGACGTGATCATCGGTGAAACCGTGGTAGCGATCGGAAACCCGATGGGATTGCAAAGCTCGGTTTCAACGGGAGTGGTGAGCTCCACGCACCGTGAAATTCAAGGTATGCCGGTGAATTCACCGTTTAAAGATTTGATTCAAATCGATGCTCCGATTAATCCCGGAAATTCCGGCGGCGGTCTTTTTAATTTGGACGGGGATTTTGTGGGGATTAATGTCGCGATCGTTCAAAACGCGCAAGGCATCGGGTTTGTGATTCCGTTTTCGAGCATTCAAGCGGCGATGGAGCTGTACGAAAAAAACCAAGCGCAGAAAAGCGGGAACGCCGAGTCTGAATCGCCGCGGAAAATAATCGTTAATTAAAGCGCCCCTTCCGCACGAGCTTCCTCTTGGTATAAAAGTTGTCTGTGGGAATTAACTTTTCAGCATTAAAAGTCCGCCGTGAGTTCCGCAGCGCAGCGAGGACTGTTTGAGCGCCGGACTTGAATGCGGGACCATGCGGCCCCGGAGCTAAAAAGCCCAGCGGCGCTTGAGCTAAATCCAGCGGCGGATGACAAAAGGCTTTTCACCCGCAGCCGGATTTTGGGGATAACGATTCGCGGGCTTGCGTGTCTGCATCACTTCTTTTAAAACCGCGAGTAAATTTCTGACCGTGACGCCGCCGTTTTTCGAGCAGCCCATACAGCTTTCGATGGTATGCGTTTGATCGAGCACAATAATCACGTGGCCTTTCCAGGTAATCAAATCAAGCGGCAAAAGTTTAGCGGCGATTTTTTTTGCGGTGAGTCCCGCGATCGCGACGGGTTTGCCGTAATTGATCAAATCAGAAGTGTTGCGCGGTGTCGCTCCGTTCGCGGCTTCATATAGAAGCCCTGAGCAATCAAGACCTTTTAGCGACCACATGTCTTGCGTTTCGGCCGTAATGCCCGAAGACGGCGGATAAAATTGCAAAAGTTCAGGAACGCCCTGCGCGACATTGCCGCCCCAAACATAACGCGCGCCCTGATTGCTTAACATTCTTTCGATAATTTGTTTTTTGGGCGGAAGTCTTTCAACGCGCGATTCGAGCGGATCTTGCGAAACCGAAACGAAGCGGCTGTCGATATAAAGTCCGCTGGGTTGCCGTGGATATTCGGAAGTGCGCACGCGGTAAATCAAAGCGTCATAAATCCGGTAAGATTCTTCGATTTTGAAAACAGTGCCGGGCAAAGCAATAAACTCAACCGCGCGAACGAGTCCGCTGACGTCACGATTCAGCGTGTGACCGTCTTTGCCGCCGAATACAGATCTAAAATCAGCGGTGTTAAGAACGGGTGTGGGAATTTCGGCGCGCGCGTAAAGCACGCGTTGAGGAGCTTGGGCTGAACCTGAAAAGGGAAGGACGCTTAAAAAAGCCATCAGTAAAATCCCCCGAAACATGATGCGATGCAAAGTGTTCATGGTTCCCCGCGTGTTGCCAATATCGTAGCACTTTCGGCTTTAAATTTATAGTGCCGGGCTTGCCACAGTCTTTGGTCGTCAGCGGGTTTTAGTTCATGTTAGAATCCGCCGCTTTTGATGCAGGCCATTTTGAACTTTTAGGAGATTTTATGACAACGACAACCGTTTTAATGAATGATGTTTCTTTGGAGCAGGCGCGCGCGGCTGTCAGTGCCGCGATTGAAAAAGCGAAGCAGCTTAACACGAAAATGAATATCGCCGTTGTCGACGCGGGCGCGAATTTAAAAGCTTTCGCGCGCATGGATGGAGCCTGGCTCGGTTCGATTGATATTTCAATTAAGAAAGCAAAAACGGCGCGGTTTTTTGATATGAATACGGGTGTGATCGGTTCTTTGTCTCAGCCCGGCGGATCGCTTTTTGGAATCGAACATTCGAATCAGGGATTAATTACTTTTCCGGGCGGAGTGGTGATTAAGAACAAAGAAGGCGTTGTGATCGGCGCCATCGGTGTTTCCGGAAGCAGTGTTGAAAATGATCATGCCGTCGCCGAAGCGGGCGCGAAAGTTTTTGCCTGAAACTATGCCCAAGATCAGCGAACGCACGAAAGATTTCGGAGAGTCTGTCATACGGCGCATGACGCGTGTCGCCAATCAAACAGGCGCCGTGAATCTTTCGCAGGGGTTTCCCGATTTTGATCCGCCGCTTGAACTTTTAAACGCGCTCAAAGACGTCGCGCTTAAAGGCCCGCATCAATACGCGGTGACCTGGGGCGCGCCGAAATTCAGCGCGGCGCTCGCGAAAAAGCAAAGCCGCTTCATGGGAATTCCGATTGATCCCGAGAAGCACATGGTGGTGACTTGCGGAAGCACGGAAGCCATGATGGCCGCGATGATGGCGGTGACAAATCCGGGTGATAAGGTGATTGTGTTTTCGCCTTTTTATGAAAATTACGCGGCGGATGCGATTTTAACGGGCGCGGTTCCGATTTATGTTCCTCTGCGCATTCCTTCTTTTGATTTTGACCGCAAAGCTTTGCGCGCGGCTTTTGAACAAAAGCCCAAAGCGATTGTGATTTGTAATCCGGGCAATCCGACGGGAAAAGTTTTCACCCGCGAGGAACTTTTGGAAATCGCCGCGCTCGCCGAAGAGTTTGATGTGTTTGTGATTACCGATGAAGTTTATGAGCACATTGTTTATGCGCCGCGCAAACACACATATTTCGCGGCCTTGCCCGGAATGTTTGACCGTACGATTACCTGCAGTTCACTTTCAAAAACATATTCGATTACCGGCTGGCGTTTGGGCTATATCATCGCGCATCCCGATGTGATCAGCGCCGCCCGCAAAGTGCATGATTTTTTAACTGTGGGGGCGGCGGCGCCTTTGCAGGAAGCGGCCGCGACCGCGCTGAATTTTTCCGATTCGTATTACACGGAATTGCTCGCGCATTATCAAAAAAACAAAGATTTGTTTTTATCGTTGCTGGATCAAGCCGGTCTCAAATATATCGAGCCGCAGGGCGCGTATTATGTTTTGGTGGATATCAGCGAATTTAATCCCGCCAGCGATGTCGAGTTTTGTGAATGGATGGCCAAAGAAGTCGGTGTCGCGGCCGTGCCGTGTTCGAGTTTTTTCCGTGAAAATGTGCAACATTTTATCCGCCTGCATTTCGCCAAAAAAGAAGAGACCTTGCTTGAAGCGGGCAAGCGCCTTTTGACTTTGCGTTCGAAATGGGCGGTGCGTTAGCTCTTCCTTTCTTGTTTTAGCCCCGGACTCGTCGTTTTACCTCTTCATTTCGTCTGACACTTCTTGTCTTTTCTTGCGTCTAAATAAACGGATGAATCGAAATCATTTGTTTTATCAGGAGGATTTATGTTGAAAAGATACTTCGCGGTTGTGATGGCTTTGTTGGTGTTGGGCGGAACGTCTTCGGCGTTCGCGGATGAATGGCGAGGTCATGGCCGTGATCATGACGGCGACCGTGATGATCGCCGCGGGCATTATTCCGAGCGCGTGATTTACCGTCATTTGCCGTTTTGGCATAAACGTGTGATTGTCCGAAATGTTCCGTATTTCTACAGTAGCGGTGTTTATTACCAAAGCGTTCCGGGCGGATACGTAATTGTTCAACCGCCGGTGGAAACTGTGGTGGTTTATCGCAATCGGCCGGCGTGTGAATACGAGCGTGTTTATCAAGCCGAAACGCCGCGAGTTGTGGTTTACCGGTAATGGCCTGAATTTTACAGAGAAAGTATTTGAAATTTTAACAACAAAAGAGAGAGGGTTATATGAATTACAAAGCACCGATCGTATTAACAGGACTGATGATTGCCGCGATGATTTTTTCGAAACCGGCTTTGGCGCATATGGAAAAAGGCGATCACGCCGAATTTTTGAAGTCGCTGCGCCAGGCTTCGGATGAATTAAAAGCGACTGATCCCGCGCTTTCCGCGAAGCTGAGCGGTTACGCGGATAAAAGAGAAAGCCGCAAAGCAAAGTGGGCGGAGAAAAAAGAAGAATTTAAAAAACAGCGTCAAGAAGATGCCGTTAAAATTCGCGCTGCCGCGACTGAGCTTCAGGCGACCCGAAAGGATTTGGCCGCCGATCTCAACGCAATCGCCGACCGCTGTGAAAAGAAAATGAAGGAACATGAGGAAGAAAAGCCCGAGGTGAACTAAACGCGTAAAGTTTCTCGGTGCTAACGAAGAGTGCCCCGCATAATGCGGGGCACTCTTTTGTTTTTGTGTAAACTCCGATTAAGTCGGTTTTCTACTTAGAGCTCCATGGTGTCGTAAGCATTTCCGCTTTGATAAGGAAAGATCTCTTCATAAGCGTTATCCAGAGCCGTAGCCTCATCTCGATTTTCAGAATATGCTGCCTCATAAATCTGCATATTTTCGTAGGCAGTGTCATATAGAATTGGGTCGTAATAATCTTGCCCTTCGTAGCTTTCTAGAAACTCAACGATGGCTTGGTTTTCAAGATAAGCATTTCCGGCGATTTCCATGTTTTGGCTTAACTCATCAGCTCTTTGATCCATTTGCTCTACAATCTCATCGATTTCTTCATGGTCGAGCTGATCCAATGGCCGGGTTAATTCAGGGATCGGATCCTGAGGTGATTGTTCCGGAGAAGGTGTCGGCTGTTCAACAGGAGGATATGCGCCCGGATTGCCGTTTTCATTTCTTGGATCCGGAGCCGGGTCATTTGCCAAAGGGTCTGACGGCGGCAAAGCTTCTGAAGACGAAGTTTCAGCGCCCGATGTTGTCTCTGAAGCACTGTCTGAATTATTCATGCTCATCGAGGACATGCTTTCGTTCGGAGTGTCAACCGGCTGAGGAATGTTTTCGGTCGGTTGCTCTGCTCCTCCGGCGACAGGCTCGTTTGAACTTGTTTCACCGGATGAGTTTGCCGGTTGATTGGTTGACGAAGAATCAGAGGCCCCTTCTCCCGGAGCGAGCTCATCTTTTCTCGCTTGATCATCGGCGTCATTGGCATGATCTTCATTTTGTTGAGCTTGTTCATCGGAATAAGACGATGAAGTGTTTTCAGATGTTGAATCTGACGGAAAAAGATTTCCATTCGGCGGTGTTAATTCCGGATTCTCGATTTCTTCAGCGCTATGCGACGGAAGCGGTCCTTCGATAGGCTCATTGTTTGGTGAGTTTCCGTAAGCTTCTTTTTCGTCGTCAGTAAGTTCGTTATAGGTTTCCTGATCTTGATTTTGTTGTTCTTGAACATAAGCATCTTCAGGATCTGTTTGTTCATCACCGCCGTTTTGTGTATCGTCGGAAACGGCGGGTTCAGGTGTTGAAGACTGATCATTTGTGGACGAAGAATCAGAGACCCCTTCCCCCGGAGCAAGCTCATCATTTCTTGCCTGCTCATCGGCGTCATTGGCGGTGTCTTCATTTTGCTGAGCTTGATCATCGTTATTCGACGAATCATCAGCGTTTTGCTCGCTATCCGAACCGGAGTTTGCTTGTGCATCTCGCTGAGCATCGTACCAATCTTGCAGCAATGCTTCCTCGTCCGGTGTAAAAGGATGGTCGGGGGAAACAATTTTGAGGATGCCGCCATCATAGTAATATTGAAGATTGCCGGGAGGATTATTTACAGGAAGTTCTCGCGGAGAAATAATTTGATCATAAACCTGGCCGCCTAAATCATCCACATTCTCTCCGGAGCCATTGGATGAATTTTCCTGGGTTTCTGTCTCTTCGGAAGATTCCGGTAAATTCATTTCATCTTCTGCGGTAGGAAGTTCATCCGCAGGTGTTGGGGTGATATCTTCCGTTGTTGATGATTGATCATCCGAGGAAGAAGAATCAGAAGTTCCTTCTCCCGGGGCGAGCTCATCATTTCTTGCCTGATCATCGGCGTCATTGGCGTGATCTTCGTTTTGCTGAGCTTGATCTTCAGAAGAGGAGTTATTGTTCGTTGAATCGTCAGAATTTGAAGAGCTGTCTTCTGCCGGTGACGAATTATCATCGCTTGGAGCTGAACAGTTTTCCGGAATGTCGCAATTGGGATCCGGATTTGGCCCTTCATCGTACGGTGCCGGAGGACCTTGATAAACGGGAAGCTGTGGGCCCTGTACTTCAGGAACATCAGAAATATCATCGGAAGTGTCTGAGCCGTCATCGCCGGGCTCAAAATGAGAATCACCGGTCCCGATTTGAGAGGCGATATCACCAATTTCACTTTCTAATGAGCCGGGCTCACCCGCATTTCCGTCATCATCTCCGGTTCTGGGGAAAAGATTAGGGTCATTTGGGTTTGTGTCCGGACCGCGGTTTCGTCCGCCTTTTGCCCCCATGGTTTCCATTTCCATCGATGTGCTTTCGCCGGAGGAGCTTCCGCTTGATTGTGAGGCCGAATCTAAATAGGGATCAATATTTTCTTGGATCGTGCCGGCTGTATCGCTGGATGATTCTGAGCTGGTTTCTGTTTGCTGAGATGAAGGCTCTTCCGTTGTCGGTGCTGACAAAATAGACGCCGATTCAAAGGCTTCTCCCAATGAAACAGCAGGGGTGCTTTCGGTAGAGCTGTTTCTTTTTGCTTCTTCTTCGGCCTGCATGGTTGTGGTGACGGCGGAGCTATCACTGTTTTCGGAAGACGCAGGTTCACTGTCGATGCTTTGTACCGGTGTAAAATTTCCTGAGTTTGAATCTAGGGAGGCTTCTTGAGCTCGAAGCGTTGGAGTGACTGAGAAAATAAAAAACACAAGAGCTACAATCGCCGTAATGAATTTAGATTCCTTCATAACACCCCTCTTTTGTTTGTGTAAAAGAAAGGTGGCATATGCTAAAAAATTTTACAAAGATCAGACCATAGCAAGAAATAACAAATTGAAAAATTAAATAGATTTTATCTAAACCGATATGCTGTTATTTTTCGTGTTAGAATTGAGCCGCAAATCAGTCTTTCAAAGAAGGAGCACAGACATGGCACAGCCTATTCCTAGCGGATATCATTCAGTTACGCCCAGCTTTACATTCAAAGATTCCGAGAAAGCGCTCGAGTTTTACAAGAAAGCTTTCAATGCCAAAGTCCTTGATACTTTTCCGAATCCGATGGGGAAAGGTTTGATGCACGCCACCATGCAAATCGGAAATTCGATTTTAATGTTAGGAGATGAAAATCCAAATTGCAGAAGCGCTGAAACGACGGGAGTTTCCCCGATTAGTCTTTTTATTTATGTGGTGGACGCGGATGCCGCGTTTAAGCAGGCGGTTGCCGCAGGTTGTACATCCATGATGCCGGTGGAAGACATGTTTTGGGGCGACCGGGCGGGGAGCGTCAAAGATCCTTTCGGGTATCAATGGATGATTGCCACGCACAAGCGCGATATGACCAAAGAAGAAATCCGCGATGAAGCCAAAGCTTTTTTCGCGAAAATGGCTAAAAAATAAATCCAAATGAAAAACAAAGAAAAATCCCGCTGCGGCTGGGGGCTTGGCAGTCCGCTGATGATGCGTTATCACGATGAAGAGTGGGGTGTTCTTGCCGAAAGCGACAGAAAGCAATTTGAATTTCTTGTTTTAGAAAGCGCGCAGGCGGGGCTCAGCTGGGCGTGTATTTTGAATAAGCGCGAAAATTACCGCAAAGCTTTCGCGGGGTTCGACCCGAAGAAAGTGGCGAAATTCGGCGCGGCGGACGTGAAAAGACTTTTGAATGACGCGGGAATTGTGCGCAATCGCCTCAAAATCGAATCCGCAATTAATAACGCCAAGCTCTTTTTGGAAATTCAGAAAGAATTCGGCAGTTTTTTTAATTACATCCGGCCTTTCACGGAAAAATTAAAACCTGCGCGCAGAAAAACACTCAAAGATTTACCCGCGGCGACGCCGGAATCGGAAGCTCTGGCTAAAGACATGAAAAAGCGCGGCTTCAAATTTTTGGGCGCGACGGTGCTTTATTCGCATATGCAAGCCACGGGATTAGTGAACGATCATTTGATTTCTTGTTACCGGCACAAAGAAGTCACGCGGAAAAAATAAAAAATGTGGATCAACGTCGCAAAATCTAAAGATATTCCCGCGAATACGGGTCTTGCGGTTGAAGCCCATGGGCGGACAATCGCTTTATATAAAGTGGACGGGCAAGTTTACGCGATTGCGGGACTTTGTCCACATGCGGGCGGACCCATTGCTGAGGGAAGCTTGAATGGCTGTCTTGCGATGTGCCCGTGGCATGGCTGGGAATTTAACGTCAAAACGGGGATTTGTGATTTCAATTCGGATATAACCACCAAAACTTTCCCTGTGAAAGAGGAAAAAGGCGAAATTTTCGTTAAAATTTGACGCCTTTCCCGTTGCCCGTTAATCGTTTCCCTAATATAATGCGCACTCTTATGTCACCAACAAATCTGAAAAACAAGCCTTCGGTCACGGAACTTCAAGCTATCGCGAAGCGTGTGCGCCGTCATGTGATTGAGATGACGCATATGGCCGGCAATGGTCATCCGGGCGGATCTCTTTCAGTGACCGATATTCTTGTCGCGCTTTATTGTTATGCCGCGCGTTTTGATCCCAAAAATCCGAATTGGTCCGATCGTGACCGTGTTATTTTAAGTAAAGGACATGCTTGCCCGGCGCTTTATGCTGTGATGGCGGAAGTCGGATATTTTGATGTTTCGCTTTTAAAAACTTTCCGCAAAATGGGAAGCCCGCTTCAGGGACATCCGGATCGCCGCAAATTACCCGGCATTGAAGCGTCAACGGGCTCGCTCGGACAAGGACTTTCAATTGCGATTGGTCACGCGCTTGCCGCGAATTTAGATAAGAAAGACTATCTGACGTATTGCGTTATTTCTGACGGGGAATCGAATGAAGGTCAGATTTGGGAAGCGGCGATGATGGCCGGTCATCGTAAGATGAATAATTTAATCACCATTCTCGACGCCAATAAATATCAGCTCGATGACTCCACGGAAGCGATTTGCAATATGGAACCTTTCACGGATAAGTGGAAAGCGTTTCATTGGGCGGTTAAAGAAATCAACGGTCATGACATGCAGCAGTTGGTTGAGGCGCTCGATTGGGCACGAACGGTTAAAGATAAACCCGTGATGATTGTGACGCATACGATTAAAGGCAAAGGCGTTTCTTTTATGGAAAACAACAATGCTTTTCACGGTGTGGCTCCGACGGACGCGGAATGCAAGAAAGCGCTTGAGGAACTGAGTTAGCAAGAACCCTCATCCCGCTTCTCCCTTGGAAAGGGAGAAGAGATGAATAAGGAATAAATTAAAATTTAATTTATTATAAATATATGAGCAAAAGAGTTTTTGGAAAAGCCACGCGTGATGCTTATGGTGAAACCTTAGCCGAGCTTGGAAAAGAAAATCCCAACATCCTTGTTTTGGATGCCGATCTCTCCAAATCCACCAAGACGCATAAGTTTGGCGATGTTTTTCCCGACCGTTTTTTTAACGTGGGAATTCAGGAAGCCAATTTGGTCGGCGTCGCTTCAGGGCTTGCCGCTTGTGGAAAGATTCCTTTTATTTCTTCATTTGCGTCATTTTTGGTTTGCAAAGGGTATGATCAAATGCGCATGGCGGTTGCGTTTTCTGAGTTAAACGTGAAAATGGTTTCGTCTCATGGCGGAATCTCGATCGGTGAAGACGGCGCGTCGCAAATGAGTATTGAAGATATTGCATTGATGGCTACGTTGCCCGGCGTTGCGGTGATTAATCCCGCGGATGAATTATCCACACGCGCTTTGATTCGTGCCACCGCCGCGCATAACGGACCTGTCTATGTTCGCACCGGCCGTCCCAAGGCTCCGGTTGTTTATACCGCACCGAGAAAATTTGAAATCGGTAAGGGTGTGCTTGTGCGTGAAGGTAAAGATTTAACGATTGTTGCCAATGGTTTGTTGGTTGCCGAAGCCTTGGACGCAGCCGAAATTTTAGCTGCGCAGGGAATTCAAGCCGGCGTGATTGATATGCATACCGTGAAGCCTTTGGATCACGCGTTGCTTTTGCAGGAAGCCAAGAAAACCGGCAAAGTGGTTGTCGCGGAAGAACACTCGATTTGGGGAGGTCTTTGCGCGGCGGTTTCAACTTATCTTTCTTCGGCTCATCCGTGCAAGATGAGTTACGTTGCGATCCAAGATACTTACGCCGAAACAGCGACTCCCGATGAGCTGCTTGATAAATACGGCATGCGGGCTGTAGATGTTGTCGCTGCGGCTAAAAAACTTTTCTAAGGACTCACTGAAAAAGTCCATCTGCTGCGTTGCGGGCTTCACTTCCTCCTGCGACGTATTCCAAAATACGCCTCGTCGGGCATTTGCCCGCGCCTTGCATCCGGATCTTTTTGAGCGAGTCCTCTTAATAGTTTTCTTTCTTTCTTTGTTAATATTTTCGGCATCCTTTCCTGCTTTTTCTAATTCAGCGACTGCGGAATCTGCGATGGTTGTGACTCAGCATCCCGCGGCAACTCAGGCGGCGCTTGATATCTTAAAAAGCGGCGGCAATGCCGCGGATGCCGCGATCGCAGCGCAGTTAGTATTGAATGTTGTGGAGCCGCAAAGTTCCGGTTTGGGCGGCGGCGGATTTTTTATGTATTACGATCAGGTTCGGCACAGCATTACCAGTTATGACGGCAGAGAAACAGCTCCCTCAAGCGCAAAACCCGAAATGTTTTTACAGGAAAACGGCCGGCCAATGCCTTTTTTTCCGGATCGAATTACGGGCGGACTCTCGGTCGGAGTTCCCGGCACACCCGCATTAATTCAAAAGGTTTACGATAAATTTGCGAGCGGAAAACAAACTCTTGCCGAACTTGTTGAGCCCGCGGCAGCACTGGCTGAGGAAGGCGTTCCGGTTTCGAAGTCATTAGCAAAGAAATTGGCGGAAAATGCCGAGCGTCTGAGGTCTTTTCCTGAAACGAAAGCGATTTTTTTTCACGAAGACGGCTCTCCGCTTGCGGAAGGGGAGAAATTGATTCAGCCTGATCTCGCAAAAACTTTGCGCTTGCTCGGAAAAAAAAAGGCGGATGTTTTTTATCACGGTGAAATTGCCAATGCCATCGCGGACGCCGTTCGTGCGGCGCCAGTTCATCCGGCGGAATTAAACTCCGATGATTTAAAAAAATACGTGGTGGTAGAACGTGATCCGGTTTACGGAAGTTATCGCGGCATTGATATTTTAGCTCCGGCATTGCCCACCGCGGGCGGTTTGATTCTGCTTGAAACTTTAAACATGCTCGAATCTTTTGATTTGGCGACCATGGGCTGGGATTCTCAGGCATTGCATTACATGAACGAAGCGCAGAAATTTTCTTTTGGTGACCGAGTACTTTTGGGAGATTCAGGTTTTTCCGAAATTCACACCGATAAGCTTCTTTCCAAGGATGAAGCCAAAAGCAAGGCGCAAAAAATTCAGCCCGAGAAAGCGTTGCGTCTAAAAAATCCGGTAGCGGAAGACGGCAAACAAACAACTCATTTTTCGATTATGGATCGTACCGGTAATTTGGTGAGCTGGACTTCCACGATTGAAGCTGCGTTTGGTTCAGGAATCACGGTGCCGGGTTATGGTTTTCTTTTAAACAATGAGTTAACTGATTTTGATCCGGAGCCGCGCGATATTTCGGGCAACTTAAAGCCGAATGCCCCTGAGCCCGGAAAAAGACCCTTAAGCAGCATGACGCCCGCATTTCTTTTTAGCCACGGCAAACCGTATATGATTTTGGGTTCTCCGGGAGGAACGACGATTATCGGCAGTGTTTTGAATACAATGGTTAACCGTATTGACTTTGGCATGTCTTGCGAAGAGGCCGTAACCAAGCCGCGACTGATTTTTCGCGGCGATAAAATGGAGCTTGAGCCGGAGCTCTATAACCACCCGCTGATTCGATTACAGCTTGAGCTGTGGGGACATGACACGCAAAAGGTAGATACGATCGGGAATGTCCAGGCGATTTGTTTTGACTCGACGCATCAGGAAATTGTAGGAGTGAGCGATCCGCGCGGCGAAGGTTCGGCAGCCGGATATTAACCGTTTATTGAAAAAGGGCATCTGCGGCGTTGCAAACATCGCTTCCTTGTGCGGCGTAGGTTTTCACTACGCCTCCGCGGGCGCTTGTTTGCTTGTAGTCGTAGACTGCGCCTTGCATCTGAACCTTTTTGAATAAACGCAACAGATTTTCGAACGAAGCTTTTTTTACAGGCAGGATGTGTGAGGCGGCATCGCGGAAACAAACAATTCTTTTTAAATAAAGATTGTTTGTTGAGCGGCAGGCGGCAATCAATCAGGCAGATTGATTGAACGCCGTAGACGAACACACTTGCCGAAGCCTGCCGCGGCTTCGAGCGGCAAGCCTCGCCGGCGATGAGGCGCACAAAGCCTAGCGGCAAGTGAGAAATTATGAATAAAAAATCAAAGATTGAACAAACAGACAAACTTTTGGGCGAAGGAAAATTCTTAAAGCTTTGGAACCGTAATACTTGGGAATTTGTTCAGCGCAAAGGCTGCAATGGCGTCGCGATCATCGCAGCGATGACGGATGATGAGAAAGTGATTTTGGTGGAGCAATTTCGTGTTCCTGTCGGCAAATATGTAATTGAACTTCCGGCCGGAATTATCGGAGACAAAGACCTGAAAGAATCTATGAAAAAGGGCGCCCAGCGCGAGCTTTTTGAAGAAACAGGATGGCTGGCCCGCAAAATTGAAATTTTAATGACCGGACCTGCTGCGAGCGGGATGTCCTGCGAAGAGCTTACTTTTTGCCTGGCTTCAAAATTAGTCAAAATGGGCCACGGCGGCGGAGATGAG
>CAZSVD010000325.1:0-3760 GCA_964610145.1 uncultured bacterium
CACACAGCCTTCCTCACCATAGTTGCAAGAACGATCCCACGTTGGATCTGAATAGCATTTATCGCTGTCCGACTCATCAATTCCGCAAAAATAAGTCGTCGAACACTCATCAGACGGATCGTCCTGATCGCATGGTTTAGAATAACGTAGCGGATTTGCATAACACCTAGAATTGTCTTGCACAGTTCCGTCAGGGCAAATGTATTCCATAGAACAACCTTCATGCTCGTCCCCTTCAGTACAATCAACAAGCTTTTGCCCTTCATAACGGGGATCTGGGCCATCACCTTTGTTGTTTTTAAGATCAGGCACAAGATCGGTGATCGCATCTTCAACAACAGCATCAACATCATCAAAATTAATATTCTGAAAACTTTGTTTCGCTTTATCCACCATCTCTTTTACTTTCGCCAAAATCTGATCGGTTTTAAGCCGTTGATCTCCACCGCCACCGCTGTTATCTTCAGGCTTTCGATGATCAATTCCGGTGATACGCCCGTCGGCATCATAGTGAACTGTCGTCGAGCCACCGTCAGAACCATCCGCATTGGTGGTATCCGATTTGCAGTCATAGGCAATGCCATTGCCACTGCCATCTGTTGAAGGGCCGCAAGTCGTTGTAGTAGTTGCACCGGTTTTGGGATCCGTTGACGTTGAAGATGAAGCCCCATTTTCACCGTAGGTCGTGACATTTCCGTCTTTGTCTTTTGAGGAAACAATATCTCCATTCTCATCATAATAAGAGGCCGATCCATCCGGCTTAGTGACCGATTTAACTTTTCCGTTCGGCCAACGCTCAACCACTTTACCGCTTTTATAAACTGTAATTAGGTTATTGCCGGTTTGATTGGGCTCATCCCACGCCCAAGTTACTTGCCCTGTATCACCAATACTGTAGAGCCAATCGCCGTTACTATCCGTTGCGGATACTCCGCGTGATTCTTCTCCGACATAAGGACAATTACCCGGGTCGTCACCGCTAGCTTCGGTGCATCCATCCATACTTTTGCTTCCTAAAGCCGTCCTTATGTATTTTGTTGATGCGATCGACAACCAGCCGAACTTTGTCAGATTTTTGTATTCATATTGGGAAGTAAAATGAAAAGAACCGTTATCATCATCTGTCGTATCGCCATAAGTATATCCGCCGACGATATTTCCGTCAGAATCCCAAACAACCTGATCATAATAAGTGACGCTCGTTGAATGAACGCCCGTATCAGAAATGCCTCCCGAGATAATTTTGAAATAGTGTCCGTCAGAATTATAAAAGATTTCGCTTTCACTTGAACTTCCATCATAAGAAGTTGATTGAGAATGCGCCACACCACCAATAATATCGTGGGTGTCATCATCAAAAATAGTCTCCGAATAAGTTGTAGTCGTAACACTATCCACACCATCGCCCAATGAGGATTGGGTCAAATTAACCCCCACATACGCACCGCCGGATGCCCCGCTAGCACTACCTCCCGATGTCCCGTTCGAACTACCTCCTCCATATCCCCCCATGCTCATGGAAGCTGATCCGCCCAATGAGCCTGAAGAAGAGAAATTATTGCTTAGATTGTTAGCCGAAAATCGCACTGCGGGAAAATTCTTCAAATCAGCAATCAAATTGGTCCGTGAAGAAATATTTTCCAGCGCCGTATTAATTTGGGATAAATAATTTCGTTGAATTTGCGTAAGGCTTGCATCGTCAATCGATGGAAAACTATCGAGCCCGCTCAAGTTTAAATTTTTGATATTTGAAGGAATTGTATTAATCAGCGAATAGGCCCGCCCATAATCCATTCCCCGCAAATCAATAAGCAAGCCCGTAACATCCGTTCGACTTCGCAAAGAAGATAAAAACTGTTGAAACTGCCCATCACTCAATGTATTCAAGCCAACAAAGCTCAAATTCGCTGACGAAGTCGGAAGATTATTGACAACTTGATCAAAGTTTGATTTGTATTTTGTTGATACATTTGTCTCGGGATGTCCGTTGATGTAGGTCGTAATTGAATTATTCTTCAAATTACCATCTACGCCCGTAGTTGAACTACTAACAATACCACTATCCACTGCCTGATCCACAAAAAATGCTTGCGAATAATCGGATGTCACCGTTTCTTTGAAGTTTCCATCAAAATCGTAATTGCGTGTAATGCTACGCAGCATGTTGCCGTCTTGGTAAGTAATGATCGAAACAGATTTTGTTTTTCCGTTCGCTCGATCCGTATTGACATACATCACTCCGCTCTCCGGAGAGCCCTCGTCATCAAATTCAATTCCTGCATAATCAGTGCTTGCGATGTTATCCAAAAGTCCCAATGAGTTGTAGTTCCGCGCAACGCTGGAAGCTGGGTTACCGTCCGCATAAACAGTCGTCGTTTCAGAGCTAACTGTGCCATCTGCACGAACAGTGCGGGCCACGGTTGACCCGGAATCTATGGCTCCATCCACAAACACGGCATTGGAAAAAGTAGTTGTTGTCACATCCTTTAAGACACCCAATTGATTATAATTTTTACTTTCCGATGTAATAGGATTACCGGTATCGTAGGTAGTAACCGTATAGCTCTTCATATTTCCGTTAGGACGAATGGAAGTCGTTATTGTGGAACCAGAATCCACAACTCCATTTTGAAATTTTGCGGGACTATAATCGGTAGTCGCGGTCTCGGTTAATTGCTCTGACTGATTATAATTCTTCGTAACTGACAATGAAGGATTCCCATCGAGATAAGTCGTTGTTGCATTACTCTTGAGCGTACCATTACTGCGGCGAGTCGTAGCTTTCATCTCGCCTTTTTCGGCCTCATTATCATCATTGAATTGAACTGCGGAAAAGTCAGTTGTTGTTGTTTCTGTCAAAAAACCCAACGTATTATAACTCTTGCTAACTGACGACATAGGATGAGCATCCTCATAGGAGGTGACAGCCTCCGTCTTTAACACACCATCTGCGCGAACAAGCTTCGTAGTGACAGAACCTGATGTCAGAACGTTACCCTCATATTCCGCAGCGGAAAAATCTGAGGACTCTGTGCTTACCAAAGCCCCAAGCGAGTTATAGTTTTTAGTAATTGAAAGGGTTGGATTTCCATCATAAAAGCTAGTTACGGAATCAGATTTTTTCTTTCCATCCGCTCCCAGCGTGGTACTCTTCGCGGACTGCGGATTCCCTTCCTCAACTACAGTCTCACTGGTAACAGTTTCAAAAGGACTGCTGCCATTTGATTTATAACGCGTGGTTGTAGAAATAATTGTCGCGCTAAGCTTATCATCAATCAAAACTCCATTTTGGAAATTTTGCATAGTCTCTTCTTGCTTGGTTCCGTCAGAGCGAATAATGGTGGTTTTTGAAGTCTGAGGCACACCGGCGTCAAGCACGGTTTCACTTAGCTCGGTTTCCTTCAAATCTTTACCGTTCGATTTGTACCGAGTTGTGGTGCTGACAATTTTTGCGGTTATCTGTCCATCTGTAAGACTTGCATCAACATAATTTTGAATACTTTCTTCCTTTTTTGTACCGTCGCCGCGCAACGTAGTACTTGTTGATGTTACCGGGATATCGCTATCAATCACAGTATCGGAAGTGGTGGTATCAAGCACCGTACTGCCGTCGGCTTTGAAGGTCTTTGTCACGCTGTGAATCTTGGCCGATAACTTCCCGTCCACGGAACTTGTATCACTGAAGGTCTGATGCGATTCACTCTTCTTCACCGTCGTATCACCCACCATCGTCACGCTATCCACACTCACCGGAATATCA
>CAZSVD010000326.1:0-2242 GCA_964610145.1 uncultured bacterium
CATGCGCTTAAAAAGCGAAACGAGCTGTTTAAATACATCATACAACTCTCCGCGCACACGGCCCCACTCATTAATCGGCGACATATACCAGTTATCGCGATTCACAAGCATGTACCAACTCCAGCCTTTAATTCCCGCTAAAAGCGCGGATAAAGTAATGAAGCGGTAATGATTTCCGGTAAGAACATTCACTTCGTAATGGCGTCCATGCCATATGCCCGATTGGAACTCCGCGATAAACGGAAGCTTAGAAACATTGCCGAGATAACGGATTTTATCGCAGTACTTACGGAACTCATGCTTATCTTCACTCAGTTCGGAAGTCGGATAAAGATCAATTCCCACACAATCCGATTCCTTTTGCAAAGAAGCCCAATCATGCGCGTAGAAAAAGGGATACGTATTTAAATATATCGGAACATCGACACCGAGTTTTTTGTATTCCGCGATAGTCCAGCGCGCGATTTTTGCGGTGTAATCGTATTTGAACCGGAAATAATCCAGGTGACGGCGCAATTCCTGATCGCCCTTGAGCGGCAATCCGGTTTCACCCGAAAGCATGGTCGCGATAAAAGGCGCCGTCTCATCAAACGAAGCATACGAAGTTCCCCAGGCCTGATTGAGGTCAAACAAATTTCCCTGATAAAGTTCGCGAATAAAATCCTGAAAGCAGCCTTTTTTTCCGGAGAGACCATATTGCGCGCCGAATAAATCCGGCCAGGGATCCACTTCGTTATCGGCCTGCAAAAGAATAATGTGTCCGTTCTTTTTCGTCGCGAGATACGGCTTAATCACCGCGCAAACTTTTTGCAGCCAAACTTTAGCGTATTGGATAAATTGCGGATGTAAGCGATGATATTGATGCGCGTACTTAGGAACACCGTCCTGCGGCCATTCGCTGTAAATATACGGGCCGGGGCGAATCACAACCCAAAATCCCATTTTGCGGGTCAAATCAAGAAAGGCTTTCAGATCGCGCGTACGCTCGGTTTTTCCCGTGAAATCAAATACGCCGCGTTTCGGCTCATGATAATCCCAGGGCACATAAGTCGAAATGACATTGACGCCCATTTCTTTAACCCGCAGCAGGATTTCTTTCCAGGCAATCGGATTAAGACGCCAATAGTGGACTTCACCCGCGACGAGCGGAACTGACTTTGACCCTACCCAAATCTTATTCTTTTTAATTTTTACTTCAGGCATAGACCTTCTAGATCGTCCAAATTAAAAATAACTTGATGAGCACCGAAAAGCAGGCGTGCATTCAGCTGCAATGCCGATTGTGCGCTGCAGCGCAAAGGAAAAATAAAAAAACGTCAGCCGGCAACAATATTAACGATACGCCCCGGAACAATGATAACTTGTTTGATCGTTTTCCCGGCAATGGCTTTTTGGACATCCGCCTGATCCATGGCGATTTTACGGATGTTATCCTCGGTATCCCCGGCGGGCACGGTAATTTTACATTTCACTTTCCCCCCCACCAAAACGGCCAACTCCACTGAATCCTCTTTGAGGACCGCAGCGTCCCATTTCGGCCAGGCGACATACGCAATCGTGTCTTTATTGCCCAAACGGTTCCAAAGCTCTTCGGCAATATGCGGCGCGTACGGGGCAAGCAAAATTAAAAAATCAGCCAATATTTTTTTAGAACGGTTTTGAATTTCACCCATTTCATTGGTAAAAATCATCATCGCGGAAATCGCGGTGTTAAAACGCAAACCTTCCGTATCTTCTGTAACTTTTTTGATAGCCTTATGCAAAATTTTAAGTTCCTGCGCGGTAGGTTCACGATCTTCGATCTGCGGAAGCAACTTGCCTTCCTGATCCATAAATAAACGCCAAACTTTTCCTAAGAATCGGTAAACACCCTCAACTCCGGAAGTGCTCCACGGCTTTGTCATTTCAAGCGGGCCCATAAACATTTCATAAAGACGCACGCTGTCGGCTCCGTAAGCATCCATAATTTCTTCAGGGTTCGCGACATTACCGCGCGATTTCGACATTTTCTGTCCGTCTTCACCGAGAATCATTCCCTGATTCGTCAAACTTTGAAACGGCTCTTTGGTTGAAACAACGCCGAGATCGTACAAAACTTTGTGCCAAAAACGCGAATAAAGTAAATGCAACACGGCATGTTCAGCGCCGCCAACATAATGATCAACCGGCATCCAGTATTTTTCTTTGACCGGATCAATTAATTTTTCCGAATTATTCGGATCAAGATAACGTAAGTAATACC
>CAZSVD010000327.1:0-5592 GCA_964610145.1 uncultured bacterium
GCTCCCGCAGCTCCGGCAGCTGTAGCCAAGTAAAAGTTAGTATTTCATTTGCAGTTTTTGTGCGAATGGAATTTTTCCGGCAGTTTTGGGTTTGCCCTTATTTTGGGCAGGCTTGAAACTGCCGGATTTTTTTTGATAATCTTCTGTGATGCCGCTGTCGTGAGTTTACAATTATGCACTAAGCCCTTAAGTTTTTTTTAATGAAGTCGTTATATCAGGATGGTGGTGATGCAAGTTTAAAAATATTTCTATCACAAAGAAGCATGCAATAGCTTTTTGGGGTAAGAGATCTTGCATAAACCGTTAATTTTTAGTAAATTAGAGTTGTTCGCAATTAAAAAAAATTAAAGGCATGACAGCGGTTGTGCTTTTAATCAACCTAGGGGATAAAAATGAAGAAAGTATTCGGACTTATGCTCGTGTTGGCAGTGATGTTGACTCCGGTAAGCGCGTTTGCAACTGATTCTTACTCAGATGCAGTTACAAGCAAGCTTTCAAGCGGATTGACAAACACTCTTTTGGGCTGGACCAAGATTTTCTCGGTTCCGCATGAGTATCAGGGTGCCAAGAAGAATCCTTGGGCAGGTGCAGGAAAGGGTCTTTCTGATGCAGTTGTATGCACAGTAGGCGGCGCTTTCAACTTGCTTACTTTCCCGATCCCAGCAGAAATGACGCTTCCGGATGGCGGCGTTAATCTGAATGGCTAATTAAAACTCGTCTGAGTTTAAAGAGGGGGCCCAAAAGCCCCCTCTTTTTTTGTCTCTAGACGCTATGAGAAAACAGGCCTTAGCGACCCTTATTTTAAGTGTTTGGGGCATAACCATTACGACGCCACTCTATTGTGCAGAGTGGAAGACCTATACCCGTCCGGGTAGCTATTTGCTGAAATACCCTGCTTCATGGCTAAGACAGTTATCCGTAAAGGATGGATCGCTTAAGCTGTTGCCTCCGGCCAAGGCTCAATTTGAGATCGCGATTCAATCGGGGAGCAACCCAGCTACAAATACGGCTTTGACCCCGAACGAACTTTTGGAGCAGATTTGTATCCCCGAAATTAAAAAAATCTCCGGAGTTGAAATTTTGGAAAAATGGAAAGCCACGGTGGGTGGGTTAGACGCCGCGACGGCGCTGTATACGTTTATGAAAAAGCCCGGCGGCAAAATGCGTTTTAAATCTTATATTTTTACGAAAGATGCGCGGTATTATGAGATTACGTTTGGCGGCAAGGATAGTTCCTTTGTTGATTTTTCGGATGATGCGGAAAAGATAATTAATTCATTCAAGCTTTTGAAGTAAACGTACGTAGAGATGTCAATGAGTGAAAATAAAAAAGAAGATCTTTTGTGGTTGGACGTGATACGCATTTTCGCTTCTCTTGGCGTTGTCTTGATTCACATTGCGGCGGATGTCATTACGGAGTTTAAAGCGGTGCCGATGGGGCAGTGGTGGGCCGCGCATATTTACGATTCGCTCGTGCGCGGATGTGTTTCGCTTTTTGTGATGGTGAGCGGTGCGCTGCTTTTAATGCCGACAGAGCAAACTACGCGGGATTTTTTTAAAAAGCGCATCAACCGAATCCTCATTCCTTTTCTTGTTTGGACGGCGCTTTATCTGATTTGGAAAAAAATTCTCTTCCAGCCGAATCTGAGCCTTATGGAAGCACTCAGCCGGGCCGCAAGCAATCAGGTGCATTTTCATCTTTGGTTTTTTTATGCTCTGACGGGAATTTATCTTGCCGCGCCCGTTTTTCGTCTCTTTGTCCGTCAAGCTAAGCCGAAAGATTTAGTCTATTTTATTGGATTATGGTTCTGCTTCGCGTCGCTTTTGCCTTTTGCGGAAGGGCTGCTCAAAGATGTTTGGAATTTAAATTTTCATTTAAAAATTCCCGTGAATATTGCCGAGGGGCTTATCGGGTATTTTGTTTTGGGCTACTATTTTCGTACTCTGGGACAAAAAACGTCCCAACCGCAATTTATGATTTGGGTTTGGCTTGCATGGGTGGGAAGCTTGGCGGTTTGCTTATTCGGATCTTATTGCCTTAATCTTCGGTTAGGGCATTATGACGGACTTTTTTATGAGAATACCGCGCCCAACGTGGCTGTTTATGTCGCGGCGGTATTTTTGATCATTAAAAGTTTTGCGGACACACTTTCGCGTTTTCCCGAAAATGCCAAAAGCACGATCAAACTTTTTTCAAAAGCTAGTTTTGGAACCTACTTAATTCATCCGATGATTATGGAAGCTGTCGAGACAGGACGTTGGGGATTTACATTGGCGCCGCGCATACATCCTCCCGCGCTCATGATTTTGGAAACCACGGCGGCGGTTTATTTGATTTCGTTGGTAGCGGTGCTCGTGATTCAGCGGATTCCTTACATAAAGCGGATTGTGTGATGAAAAAAGACTGAGAAAAACCAGCCGGGAAAGCATAGAATAATCTTATGTTCAGCATTCATTGCGCCTCCTTTTTTTCAAAAAAAATTCGGACTTCTTTGCTGTTTGCGCTGAGCATTTTTTTATTTTGCGGAAGATTATTCGCGGAAAGCTCGGACGCAACGTTGATTCAAATTTTATCTGATCCGGTTAAGTATCATAAGAAAATGGTGCGGGTGGTCGGGTATTTGCATTTAAAGAGCTACGATGACGCCATTTATTTGCACGAAGAAGATTACCGGTACGCGCTTTATGGAAACAGTCTTTGGGTGGATGTCACGGATGATATGCGCAATCACGAAGATAAGCTGACGGACCGTTATGTCATTTTGGAAGGGCTTTTTGACGCGGAAAATCACGGAACTATGGGCGCGTTTACGGGGACAATTAAAAACGTGGTTCGCTGTGAGGCTTGGTCTTCAACGACACAGCCCATTAATCCGCGGCCGGATATAACATTGGCAAGCGGGGATGCTGAAAATTCCGCCGCCGTAAGCGGGAGTATGATCCAAAGAAGGAGGGAACATGCTTGAGTTTCTTATCGGGCTACTGGTGATTGTTCTGATCAGTGTCGCGGCTTTGCTCGGATCGTTATTATTTCCGTTGCTGCTTTTGCTGGGGTTGTTTCTCCGCTTCTTTCTCGGAATTTTTCTGTGCCTCTTGGTGATTTGGCTGATCGGAAAAGCAACTTTGCTGGCGATTGAACAATTGCGCAAACCAAAAGAATAAATCGTGAAAAAGCAGCATCATTTTCATTTTTGGCATAACCGGGCCTTATATGCGTTTGCGCTTATCTTTTTTGTGATGGTTTTGGGAACAGTGGGGATGCGTGCGTTTGAGAAAATGACATGGATGGATGCTTTCTATTTTATGACGATGATCGCGACTGCGCAGGGTTCGGCAATTACTCCCACAACCGGCGGCGGAAAAATATTCGCGGCCGTGATGGCGTTTGTTTCGGCCGGATTTGTGTTAACGGCCTTAGGGTTTTTAATCGGTCCATTGATGGGAAAATTGCTCAAAGTGGGATTTGAAAAGTATGACGATGATGTGGACTCGAAGAATCAAAAATAGCATTTTATTTTTTTTGGTGATGGGATTGGCGCTGGGCTGTCAGGCTTCCGTCAAAAAAACAAATGAACGCGGGCTTTTTGTTTCATTAATCCAGGACCCGCCCGTGCTTACCAGCCGCGAAGATATTCAAAAATTAATACAATTCGCGCACACTGAGAAGATCCGTGTTTTGTTCGTGCAGGTTTATCGCGCGGGGCAAGCCTGGTTTCCTTCCGCTCATGCCGATTCCGCGCCTTATGAGAAAGCACTCCAAATGGTCGGAGAAGATCCGTTGGCGCTTTTGATCCGTGAAGCGCATACGCAGGGAATCGAGGTTCATACTTGGCTCAATATGTTGAGCCTCAGTGAAAATATCGAAGCCCCGATTCTTAAAAAATACGGCACGGATATTCTGACGCAAAAGCCGGGCCCTGATAAAAAAACGATTGAGGATTATAAAATCGACAATCAATATTTTTTGGAACCGGGTGATTTGCGCGTGCGAGAAGAGTTTGCTCAAATGATTGAAGAGATCGCGAAAAATTATCCCGATCTCGACGGGATTCAGCTTGATTATATTCGTTATCCCGATGCGCATCCGTTTTACGGGTATACCCCGAATAATATCGCGCGATTTAAAGCGGCGAAAGGCGAAGTTCCCGTTGAAGAGTCAAATATCGATTGGAAAAACTGGAGACGTGAACAGGTCACCGAGCTTGTTGCACTTTTGCGTCAGCGGGCTCTCCAAATCAATCCCCAATTAAAATTTTCCACGACGGGTTGCGCTCCTTATATTCGTGCCTTAGAAGAGGCTTTCCAGGATTGGCCTAAATGGCGCGCCGAAGGCTTGGCTGATTTTGTGACGGTGATGACTTATCCCAAAACCGTCAGTGAGTTTGAGAAACAGTTGGAAGGTCTTAAAAAGAACGGCGTGGATCTTGGCCGGGTCAATATCGCGATCGGAGCCTACAAGCTTTTAGATTCGCCGGATATTTTTTCGAAGCAAGTTCGGATCTGTGAGGATTCCGGTGCGCGTTCCTGTGTTTTCTTCCATTACGGGAATTTTATTGAACAACCGATTTTGGTGAAAGCACTCGAGCAAAAAGAAGTTTCTTAAAGATATTTCCAGGAATCAAATTTCGCGGCTTGGCCCGCAAAATTTCCGTTCGTGTCGATCAAGTTCCAAACCGTTGCATTCTCGATTTTAAAACGTTTACCCGAGCTCGAAATTCGGATGCCCGAATAATTTTCAATAAAACCGTTTTTTTGAACTTCATCCAGAAATTTCTGTCGTTCATCGCGGTGCATGGGTTCCGCGGTGTGGCGTCCCGGGGTTTGGGTCAGAGCGGCCCATGTCATTTCCCATAAAGCGAGTCCTTGTTCGTTGCCGTAATTTAAAATCGGATCAGCGGCATTGTTTGAGGTTACAAGGACAAATGGCGCGTAAAAAACTCGGAGCACGGATGTTTCCGGATCCGGATAGTAAGGAATTAAATCTTTACCCGTCCATTTTTTATAGGAACGTAAAATACAATAAGTGTGAGAAAGAACAAAATTAAGCGGAATGTCGCGGGGTAGATTATTTGGCATCGTGGTAAAATAACACCGTCTACTTTATTTATCAAATGACACGTGGAATTTTATGAAAAACACTCAAATTTGGATCATTCTCTTTTTTGCGGCTGTGCTGGGAATTAAAGTTTGGGCCGGGTTTCACGGGCAAACCACTGCGGCGGATCAGATCTCTGAAATTGCAGGTTTTGTCTGTTTATTGACCGGTGCCGTGATGTGTTTTCTTTTCGGTGAAATCAATAAGCGGAGATTTAACCGGCTGGGGTTTGAAGTCACGGCTGCGGAGCTGGCACTCAACAATTACTTCGCGATTCTTTTTCAGGGAATTTTATTTTTTATTGTCGGAATTTTGGCATTTTTTTTGAAATGGTTTATTGCCGCGGTGGTAACGGCCCCGCTTGTGCTGTTGATCGTGATGCTTTTCTTCCGGGGCTGGCCGAGTTTTCACCTGGACCGCGGTGCCGTAAGCCGGTCGGTTAAGAAAACCCGATCTGAGTTTCTTCCGTGATTATTCTTTTTCATAAACCTTACGGG
>CAZSVD010000328.1:0-7055 GCA_964610145.1 uncultured bacterium
CGAGTCCAAGGTCACGAAATTTTTCTGAAACAATCAGCGCCATGAAATGGCCGCCATCGACACCATGACCGACATGATTCGCACTTTGATCGACAATTTCGACAATTTCGGCGCCGGTTTCTTTTTGAATTAATAATTTCATTTGTTCGACAATATCCATAACCCTCTATTCCTGTTTCGTGTTAAGCCGGAAGACTCTTATGACTTCCGTCGCAAAAAGGCTTATTGGCGGAATGTTTACAGTTACACCACGCGACTCTTTTCTTCTCAGTGACATCCACAATCATCGGTCGAAACTCCGTCCCCTTATGGGAACCATCGCAATAAGGCTGCTTTTTCGATTGCCCACAAGCGCACCAGGCATACTTTCCTGGCTCCACTTCCATCACACAGGGCTTACGTTCAAAAATACGCGGATCACTCATGCTTTTTTCTCCGGGTTTGATTTTGATTTTTCATCGGATGCGGGAACAAATTTCAACGCCGCAGAATTCATACAATAGCGTAAATGCGTCGGCGGAGGACCATCATTAAACACATGCCCTAAGTGACTGCCGCAACGCGGACACTTTACTTCTGTGCGATCCATTCCATGACTTTTATCTTCGGCGGTTTCGACGCGATCTTTTTTGATCGGACAAAAAAAGCTAGGCCAGCCGGTACCGGAATCAAACTTGCTCTCCGAAGAAAAAATTACCATATCACAGGCTGCGCAATTGTAGGTTCCTTTGCGGTGATTGTCCCAATGCTCCCCCGTAAAAGCAGCTTCTGTGCCCTTTTCGCGCAAGATGCGATACTGTTCGGGGGTAAGCTTCTTTTTCCACTCGTCATCACTTATTTTAATTTTTTCCATTGAAACAGCCTCTTTCTTTGATTCCGCCGCAATTCCAAGCCCCTGAAAAATAAGAAAACAGATCATCAGCCAGAAGAAAAATCGGTCCCGCTTAAAATCAATAAAAAAACTTAAAACCTTCATGCCTCAATAATAGCATGGCGTTTGAGATTAAACAGACAAAATCAGCCTGCCGAAACCTGATCGTTTGATCCCGCCTTAATTGCGGTCACGGGCGTATTGCCGGAAATCTTTTTAGATGGATGCAAGACCGCCTCAACACGTTGACGCATAGAGATTTCATAGTTGTAGCGATTTAAATAGGTTTCCATATTACAAAATAAGAAAAAAAGCATAAAAAGAAGAATGCTTTTTCGCAAAGTCTCTAAGCGCTGATGCTCAATATCCGACCAAACGGCATCCAGCGTAAATGCCGCAAAAATAATCCAAATCGGGTGTAAGGGTAAGCGATAGTCGGCCGTCACAAAAAACAAAAGCAGCGAAAGAATATAACTCGCCGCAAAACCTTTGAGAAAACGCACCATCATGCGCTCATCCTTCCGCAAACGAATCCATCCGACCAATGCCAATGGCGCTAACCAGCCATAAGACACAAGCGGCAAGCAAAGTACCCACGAAAGGCGGCGCCAGTATTCGTAATTTTGGCTGTTGGGAATCTCATAAGCATTCCAGATTAAAAAAAACTTTTTCGCCTCCAAAATTACCCAGCGAACAGGAATTTCTCTGATTGCACTAAACGCGGATTTTGTCCAAAAAGCATTTACTTCGCTTGCGGTCAAAGAATGCCTTAGTTCGCGCTCGGCTATATTCCTCGCGTCCACAACATGTCCCACCGCGGACGGTCGAATTCCGGAAACACGCTTGTAAGTTCCATTGGCATTGGAATGATTTCCCAAATAAAAATGAATTCCGCTTTGCGGCCCGGCAACCTCCTCCGCCTTAGGAACTCCCTGAGTATGTATCATTGCTGATTTGAACCATGCCCCAAATGCAAACTGCACTCCAAACATAACCGCAAAAAAAAGAATTAAACACAACCCGTGACGCAAACTGCGCTTTTGCCAAGCAGTTCGAATCCAAACCCAGATAATCCAGGGCAAGGTAATAATGATTTGCATTCTCAGCATTGCTGCGGTCATATAAAAAGCCCCTGCCGCCGCGACTCTGACCGGACTCGAAAGACTTTGTTGAAAAAACCAAATAAAAAAAATCAGCGAAAAGTTCACAAGTGATGATTTGATAAGAATCATATCGAAGTAAATAAAGATTCCGCAAAAGGCGCTTAGAAAGCCGGCAATCCATCCGGCCCGGTTTCCAAAAAGATTCCGCGTGATTTGCTGCAGTCCGACACAAGCCAAAGAACCCAAAATGATTTGTGCCAAACGAGGCCATAACAATTCATGTCCGAATAATTTTTGGAAAAAGAATAAAAATCCGACATAAACGGGTGAAAGACCTACGACAGGCTGAGCGGAGTTATGCGTCCCTTGAACTAGCGCGGTAGCAAGGGCATCAAAAAACATCCCGTCGTTCAGGCGCATTTCATAGCTTAAAATTTGTTTTGAAGCCAATAAATGCAGCGCTCTGATCAAAAACGCCAGAAGAAAGATCACAAAAGCAGGCCGGGCTCGCTCCTTAAGATAGGAAATCATTTTCATTTAAACACCATCAACTCATCCTGCTTTTGCAGCGGGCAAATGTGCGCTGAAATAGCTCTGCGCACCTTAAAACTCGATTAAAACAAACCACTAGAAGATCAAAAGTCATTCCGATATACTTTTGTGCCGCAAGCGCATAGCTTGTAGAATTCTTAACCTGTTGATTATAAATGTTTTAAGTCCAAAAAAAAGCATGAATATTCACCCCGATCACGACGTCATAAGATTGCGAGTCACCTGTTTTTATGCTTGATGATCCTGATTTGGATCTTGTTTTAAAAGCACAAAGCGGCGATCAGTCCGCTTTCGGCTCTTTGTGCCGCAAGCATTACAACATGGTTTATGCGGTCGCCTACGGTGTCCTGAATCGGCGCGAAGAAGCTCAGGACGCGACGCAGGATGTTTTAATCAAAGTCCAGCGTGATTTGCATAAATTTAAGGGCGACTCCAAGTTTAAAACCTGGCTTTATCGCGTAACGGTGAATGCATCGATTGATTCGGTACGCAAAAGAAAAAAAGCCGAACCGATAGAAAATTTTTGTGAGTCTTTATCGTCAAGCGCAATCAGTCCCAGACGCGCGGCCTCGCAGGTTGAGTTGAAAGAAAGAATGCGGCAGGCTCTGGAAAAGCTCTCGGAAGACCACCGCGCGGTTTTAGTCCTGAGGGAATGGGAAGAGTTAAGTTACGAGGAAATTGCGGAAGCGCTGCAGCTCGAGCAAGGAACAGTGATGTCGCGTTTGTTTTACGCGCGCAAAGCTTTAGCCAAAGAGCTGGGAGTCGAACACAGCGAAGAAGTGGAATTATAAAATGAGTCAATTTAAAGATTTATACAAAACCTGGATTAAAGACGAACTCGAAAGCCCCGAGGTTCAAAACGCAAAAGAAGCTTTTCTCAAAAACTTTCTAGAAGAAGCTCCTGCCGCGCCGGCTTTATGGGATAAGGTTTTATCGGCAGCCCTCAATATGAGCCTCGTCGGAGCGATGGCGCTGTTTATTTTAGTTAAAACCGGAGCTTTTGAACCTCAACCGAATATTGTTTTAATGCCGGAGAAAGTCCGTTTGGCTAAAGTAGTCGAAGCCATTCATAATAATCCTCGCGGTGTAACTTCAAAATCCTGGGATGAAAACTACAACCCCATTAAGATTAAAAAATTGTCCAGTCAAATGGGTTCAACCGCCGTTTACTCAAAACCTTTTCCTGATGCTCAAGTGACCGTCGTCTGGGTTTTTCCTAAAGGAGACTTATTATGATCAAAAGAATTCTCGCTCTATCATGCCTTGCTCTCTTACTGTTGCAAAACCCCGCGGCATGGTCACAAACAAGCAATCGTATGATTGTGACGATGATTGTCGCCTCAAACGAAGGCAATGACTTCAACATGGATAATGACGCTTACCGCGATAAGCTGACTAAGCTTTTCTCTTATAGCTCATATGTTCAAAAAGACATCAAGAAAATCGACATGATTCTGAACAAGACCAATAACCTCGATTTACTTGAAGGCTATAACCTTGAATTAACCATGAAAGAAGACACCGGAAGTAAAATTATCGCCCGTGCCGTGATTATCAAGGACCATAAAATTTATATCGATACTGAGCTTTCTATTGCAAAACCAGGCGTTTTCTTTATGGGCGGACCGACAGTCGCCAATGGAGATCTGATTTTGATATTAGAAAGCGGATATTGAGAAGTTTCCAGGAAGTCTATTCTTAAAATAGTTTAAAAATTCTCTTCTAAAAACTTTTGAATACCTTTAAAATGCCGCACGTCTTAAGGACAGATAAATCCAAATGGAGGATAATTTAAAATGAAAAATCTTAAGAGTTTGATGTTTCTTGCCCTTGCTCTTTCAATCATTTCGGGAATGGCTATCGCCCAAACCCCCGCTGCTGCTCCTGCGGCTGCCGGAAATGAATTGGTAGTTGCTGATTTTAATTCCGGTGACAAGCCGAACAACATTGGCGGAGACTTTGGTTCTTGGAACAAAGATCCGAACGATGACACACAGACTTGCAATATGTCTTTTGAAGCAGATGACGCTCTCGGCAATGCTGCTGGCTACGCGTTGAAGCTTGATTATGACGTTGATTCTCCGAATCCGGCCTATAACGGTCTTTGGATGAAGTTTAACGGTACAAATGCTTCCGCATACAATACCCTGAACTTCTACATCCGCGGTGAAGGTCTTAATAACTTCACAAAGCGCATTAAGCTCGAAGTTAAAGATATGAACAACCGTCCTTCTCCGTATATCGTGAGCGGTATTACTGAGAAGTGGCAGAAGATCTCGATTCCTTTCGAGAAGTTCCGCCGTATTCAGGACTGGTCAGCTTTGAATGAATTCGTTGTTGTTTTTGACGACATCAATTCAAACCCGAAGCAGGGCACGATCTTGATCGATCAGATCACATTATCAAAAGAATAAAACTCTTTTGATAATGTATAAAGCCTGGGGCTTAATGCCCCGGGCTTTTTTCGTTTTTGGCTCTGCGAGCCTTCAGCTCACAACCGCAAAATTATAACTATTTTTTCTTAATTACCCTCGACAGGCTCTTTTGCCTGAGTAATTTCCTGGTTCTTCTTCCCCGTCAACATTTGAAAAAAGCGTTTCATAAATCGAAAAACCTTGGGAATAAGCCAAATCGTAAAAGCCACTAATAAAATAACTACGGTTAACGCAATCACCGGATGCTTGAATATCAGCCACAAAAGACTCAAAACAATGCCATCTTCCGCCACGCTCGCCGCCGAGTTAGAAAAAGGCTCCGGTGAAGTATTAATCACAATCCGGCTGCCAGCCTTGCCTAAGTGTGCGCTTAAACTCGCGGCTCCCGCAAAAGCAGCCATCACATGCTGTACGCTTTCGGGAGAGTGAGAATAAGCCATGGAAGCCAAAGCCGCTCCTCCCACAGGTCGAATCAAGGTGTGAACGGAATCCCACGCTGAATCCAGAAAAGGAATTTTATCGATTACAAATTCAATCAAATATAATAAAACCGCAAAGAAAATAACAACCGGATCGCCCAAAGTCTTTAAATTTCCGGGCAAAGTAATCCAATGCATTTGCTGAGCAATACCCAGAGCGGCCGCGGTTAAATAAAGGTTTAGTCCGCTCGCCCACCCACCGCCCAGAGCTAACGCCAACATAGAAAGAGACTGCATAAACTTCCTCCGTCTTACCTTTATCGTCAAAATAATTTAAAAATCAACGTCCTAGGTCGTCTTGACATTGTTTATGCGTTGGCGTTGTGAGCGCCATGATCGCCTATCCAAGGCGTGACGACGATGGCTTGTCCTATGCGACAAGTCGAGAAGGAACAACGCCGGAGAGGCAATCATGCCGCCACAACCGGATATCTATTCCTACTATGTAGGACAGTACGGGTTGCTGCGCATTATTGCGTCTCTCGGTCGTTGACGCACCGCACAGGGTGCGCCTTCCTCCTCGTTCCTTGTTCTGCTTGCCAGCCGTTCCTGTCGCCATCGCAGAAACAATGTCAAAACGACCTAACTTAAATCTTGCTTGGGCAGCCACGGCGGTTCATGTAAAATACACGCCATCATTGGCTCTCAGATTTTAAGGAAAAGTATGTCGATAAATTTTCAAAAAGCATTGGGTTTAGAAAACGGTCAAAATACCAGCCGCACTAATGATAAAAAAACATATCAGATCATTAACCAGAAGCTGGCCGCTTTAGGCTGTCCCGTTTTCAGAAACGAAATCAATCCGGTTAAATCCCGCGAAAAGAGCAGCATTTCTCCGATTCCGGCCGAGCTTTGCCCGGTTGATTCGCGCGTCCAAAAATTTTTAGGCGACTACTTGAAAGATGTTTGCGGAAATAATACCCCCAAACTGCCGCATAAAACCCTGATTCTGGATCATCACGGAATTGCCCGCGCACTTTCTCTTCCGCCGGACAATGACTCGTTTGAGTCCGAAGTCATTCAATCTTTTCGAATCAAACAAGGCGTTTTGCATAACCCGGCAAATGATCGCCGCACAACCCAGGGTGTTTTCCACGTCACAGAAGGCGGGCTCCCTATTCCGGACGACAAAAAAGCCGTTCCCAAAAAAACTTTTGCCGCAATTTTAGACGCCGCACTCCGTCCGCCTAAAAAGCTTTTGCAATTACCCTTTACTTCGTCTCAAAAAGATCAGGCTGAAACCTTTGTTTCGCTTTTACTGCGTCCGATTATTTGTCCTGAGATTCCGGGCTGGCTTCCTGAAAAAACCATGGAAATCCGTTTCGTCGCTCCGGGAAATCTTGTCAGCAATCTCGATTTTGTTGAATCCATCTTTGGCAATGCCGGCGACCCGCATCTACCGGAAAATGACGCAGCACTTGATGTTGAACACTGGAGCGGACACACCGGTTATGTGCTTCTTGCTCCGCATTTAACCCAGCTGACTAAAAAAGAATTAGGCCTTCCCTCTTTTGATCAAGCGACCGAACGCCAAAAGCGCGACGGCATGTGCTGGAAAAAAGCCGATGAACTCTATAACGACGGATCCGCCTTTAAAGTCACATGTCGTGATGAG
>CAZSVD010000329.1:0-5378 GCA_964610145.1 uncultured bacterium
GCCCGAAGGCGGTCCTGACGCCGGTGTTCCGGTAGATACAGGTTTTATTGTTTTTAACCAAAAGAATTATCCGTTGCTTTGCCGATTATTTGAAAGGCTGGATGTGCAAACGGAAGGCACGGATATGGCATTTGGTTTGGCTTGCCGTGAGTCCGGACTTGAATACTGCAGTGATTTCCCCAAAGGTTTGTTCGCTCAAAAGAGAAATTTGGTTAGTGGAAGTTTTATTGGGTTGATTCGCGACATCTTGAGAATGAACCGCCAAGCGAAACAAGATTTGCTTTCGGGCGCCATGGCCGGAAAAACCATGGGCGAGTGGCTGAAGATTCGCGGCGCAAGCCCGGCCTACCAAAATTTTTATCTCTTACCCATGGGGGCCGCAATTTGGTCGACGCCCTCTGTTCAGATGCTTGATTTTCCCGCGGAGCTTTTTCTGAAATTTTTTGAAAATCACGGGCTTTGGGATTTGAAAGACCGTCCCAGGTGGCGTTTCGTCAAAGGGGGAAGTCAAAGCTATATTCAAAAAATCAGAGCAGGTTTTCGCGGAGAAATGCGGACGGATTCCGGGGTGATTCACGTCAAGCGGGTTTCAGGCGGAGTCGAAATTAAAACTCAAAAAGACGTTCAATTTTTTAACGCGGTCGTTTTGGCGGCGCATGCCGATGAGTCGTTAGCAATGCTTGAAGATGCGTCCGCGGATGAAAGACGTTTGCTTGGAGCCTGGAATTATACGCGTAATGAAGCCGTTTTGCATTGGGATGAATCGTTGATGCCGACGCGCCGGGCGGCCTGGGCCAGCTGGAATTATACGGTTTGGAACAGATTGGCTGAGAAAAACCGCGTGTCTGTGACCTATTGGATGAACCGATTGCAGAATTTGAAAACGTCCCGGCCATATTTTGTGACGCTGAATGCGACGGAATACATTGATCCCGCAAAGATTATCCGAAAAATTAAGTATACGCATCCGCATTATTCTTTTTTATCTGCCGAATCCCAAAAAGAATTGCCGAAATTGAATGGCGTAAAAAGCACTTACTTTTGCGGCAGTTATTTCGGGCATGGATTTCATGAAGACGCGGTTCGTTCGGCGGTTCAGGCTGCGGAAATGCTGGGAGCGAAGCTTTGAACTCTGAGGTTGTTACCGGGAAAGTTTGGCATGCGCGGTTCCATCCTGTAAAACATAGTTTTGAATATCCGGTTTATTTTTTCAAATTGGACTTGGATGAGCTGTCGAGGCTGAGCAAAGTTTTTTTTGGCTTTAGCCTGAATGGATGGAATATTCTTTCTCTTCGTGAAAAAGAATATTTGCGCCCCAGTTCTGAAGCTTTGCGTGCGAAAGTGGAAGCGCTTCTTCTCGAAAATCAAATTACGGAAAAACCTGCGCGCATTGAACTGGTCACGCAAATGCGTTATTTCGGGTGGGTTTTTAATCCGGTCAGTTTTTTCTTTTGTTGGGGAGCTCGTGGAAATTTGTTCGCGGTAATCGCGGATGTGAATAATACCTTCGGCGAAGGACATGCGTATGTGTTGAAAGAGTTCCGTGCTTTGGAATCGAATCGATTGGAAGCAAAGACGCCCAAAGTTTTTCACGTTTCGCCCTTTTTTGAACGCAAAGGGGAATACCGCTTCGAGTTTATTTTTAACCCCGGTTCGGTCAATATTATTTTGGACTATTTCGAGAACGATCAGCTGCGTTTAGCCTCGAGCTGGCGCGGGCAATGTCATCCTTTTGGTCAAAAAGAAGTTTTGGCGGTATTATGCCGATATCCGTTCGCCGGGTGGCTGACGGTTATCCGGATTCATTTGCAAGCGAGCGTGTTGTATTTTATAAAAAAGCTCCCGATTTTTAAAAAGCCGGAGCCTGCCAATGTGATGACGATTCGAAAGCAAAAAAAAGATGCTCGGTAAAATATATTATTTAATTTTTAAATTTGTGATGTCCGCCGCGCGGGAAGGCCGGTTGGTTGTTGAACTTCCGAATGGCGCGCGCAGAGTCTTCGGAGCCGTGACGGTTTCCGCGGAAGTCCGCATCAAGGTCAATCACTATGATTTTTTTAAAAAAGTCATTCGCGATGCGGGTGTGGGTCTGGGGGAATCCTATACCGACGGTTTATGGCAGACACAGCATCTCACGCCTGTTTTAAATTTTTTGATCCTTAATAAGAAGTATTTCGACGCGCGACTCAAACCTTTCAAAGGAATCGGGCATTTTCTTAACGCGCTTTTGCACCGGTTACGTAAGAATACGCTTGAGAACAGTGTGAAAAATATTCAGGAGCATTACGATCTGAGTAATGAATTTTTCGCTCTGTTTCTTGATCCTTCGATGACTTATTCTTGCGCGGTTTTTCAAAAACAAGGTGAGTCGCTTGAGCAGGCTCAGCGCAATAAAATTAATCGCGTGATTCAGACAATCGGAATTTCAAAAACAGATCATGTGCTTGAGATCGGTTGCGGCTGGGGTGCTTTTGCGATTCAGGCCGTGCGTGAAACCGGCTGTCGCTGGACCGGTTTAACGCTTTCCAAAGAACAAAAGAAGTGGGCTGAAGAAAAAATAGCCGAAGCCGGATTACAGGACCGTATCCAGATTCAGCTGGTCGATTATCGCCAGGCGGAAGGGCAGTACGATAAGATTGTCTCGATTGAAATGCTCGAGGCCGTGGGGCATGAATATTTAGGTGGTTTTTTTAAACGCTGCGCTCAATTTTTAAAACCCGGCGGACAAATCGGATTGCAGTCGATTACGATTCCGAATGAGCGTTATGAGACTTACCGCAAAAATTGCGATTGGATTCAGAAGTATATTTTTCCGGGCGGACATTTGCCGTCAGTGGAGGTGGTGAAGGAACATTGCCGGAATGCCGGGTTATCCGTCAGCTCGATGGAGAGGATTGGTCCTGATTATGCGAAGACACTTGCTTTGTGGTGCAAGGCTTTGTTGGCAAAGCGCGATACGATTCTAAAAATGGGTTATCCCGAATCTTTCATCCGCAAATGGGAATATTATTTTTGTTATTGCGAAGCGGGATTTCGTTCGGGATTTATCGATGATATGCAATTTTTTTTAAAGAAGCCGGTTTAATAATGCGACAGTTTTTTAAAATTCCGGAAGGCGCGCAGGTTGAGTTTTTTGGAAATCTGCCATTTTTGATTTTGCATCTCGGCTGTTTGCTGGTTTTTTGGGTGGGCGTGACTCCTGTGGCATTGCTTGTCGGATTTCTTTTGATATTACCCAGAATGTTCGGCCTTACCGCGGGTTATCACCGTTATTTTTCTCACCGGTCTTTTAAAACTTCCCGTGTTTTCCAGTTTTTTTTGGCATTGCTTGGTGCCATGGCGATTCAAAAAGATCCGATGTGGTGGGCCGCGCATCACCGCAACCATCACCGTTATACGGATACACCTAAGGACGCGCATTCGCCCCGCATGTATTGTTTTTTTTTGTCGCATATTGGATGGGTGATGTGTAAGAAAAATTCTTATTTAGTTCCCGATGAACATGTGCCCGATCTCGCGAAGTTTCCCGAGCTGAAATTTTTAAACCGGCATCAAAAGTGGCCAGTTTTATTTTATGTGCTTTTTGTCACAGTATTAGGTTTTGTCATTCAGTATGCTTTTCCGGAGTGGAACACAACCGCGGGACAAATTTTTGTTTGGGGTTTTTTTGTCGGAACCATTTGCCTGCATCATGTGACTTTTCTCGTGAATTCCGCGGCACATATTTGGGGCAGCCGCGCTTACGAAACAGGAGAAGACAGCCGCAATAACTGGCTTGTTGCATGGGTGACGATGGGAGAGGGCTGGCACAATAACCATCACCGCTATCCGGGTTCAGAGCGGCAGGGGTTCTTTTGGTGGCAGTTAGATGTTACCCATTATTTATTGATTCTGTTGTCTTGGTTGGGAATTGTGTGGGATTTACAAAAACCACCCGCTGAAGTTTTAAGTCAGGCAAAAATTCCGCTCTTCTTATCTTTTAATCAGGCAAAGCCTGCTTCAGAATAAATCCCGCCGCCGCGCTGATATTAAGATCGGCTACCGTATAAAGCGGTGTTGCTTCACGGTTAATAATGACCAGCTTTGCATCAAACTCTTTGGCTCGTCGCGGAATTGAAGCCGCAGGCTCCACCACCAACGTTGATCCCACAGCAACCATCAAATCGCAATTTCGTGCCAGAGCAAATGAGCGCTGAAGGATGTCCGGGTTGAGTTCCTGACCGAACGAAATGGTGTTGGTTTTGAGCCAGCCGCCGCAATCTTCACAGGTCGGTACTTCTTCGCCGCGGTTCAGACGGTTTAAAGTATTTTTATATGGGGTAATTTTTTCACAGGAAAGACAAATAATTTCTAGATTAGTTCCGTGAATTTCAAAAATTTTTTTCGAGCCGGCGCTTTGATGCAGTCCGTCAATATTTTGTGTCACTACTCCGGTAACTTTGCCGCGCTCTTCAAGCTGCGCGATCGCGAGATGGCCTTCATTGGGCTGTGCTTTTCCCAGTTGGTTGTAAAATTCCTTTTTGCGTCTCCAAAATTCTTTGCGGCTTTCTTCGCTTGCCAAAAATTCCTGAATTGTGACGGGGCGATAGCGTTCATAAGCTCCGCCCTGCGACCGGTAGTCGGAAATGCCGCTTTCCGTGGAAATTCCCGCGCCGGTAAAAAAGACAATTCGTTTTGAAATATGAATCAGTTTCTTCAATTCGTTGATTTCAAATGCAAAATCAGCGGAGGGAGCGGACATTAGACGGTTTGTTTTGATTTTAGCTTGATTTTGAGCGGAAGCGAGTCGGAGGCTCCGTCTTTAACCTGAACGGGGAATTTGACGCGCATAAAATCAGAAAGACAAATCTTTGACTTTTCATCACAAAAATGAACACGTAAATCAGCGGCGATTACAGTGGTTCCCGGTTGAGCCGTGTAAGTGAGGGAATAGGGCAGAGCTTTTAAGTTAAGCGGTTCAGGCTGTGATTGTCTGGTATGGAGTACTTGAGGATCTTTTGTTCGGACAAAAACCGTGGAAGGTGCTTCGGTCGCAAATTCATGGTTCGCGGGAAGTTTGAAATCGATTAGAATTTTACCCTGACCCGGGGCGATAGTTTGTAACGGCAAACGGATTGTTCTGCCGAAAAACGCGCGGGCATATCCGGTTGAGTTGAGCGCCATTAAAACGAGAAGGGCCGCGCACAAAAATATTTTTAAATTAAAGGTATTACGCATGCGTTATTTTAGCATGAAACCGGATCGGTTCAGCATGGAGGAATAAAGACCGTGAAGATCAGTGTGCAAGTGAAGGCCGGCGCTAAAGAAAATGGTCTTGAAGATTTGGGTGGGGGAAGTTACCGGGCGCGGGTCAAAGCTCCTCCGGTTGAGGGGAAGGC
>CAZSVD010000330.1:0-2955 GCA_964610145.1 uncultured bacterium
AATGCAGCGTTTTATCCGCCGTGCGGATGAGCTCGGGCTTTATGTGCGCGAAGGCCAGCAAAATACCGATATGCAGGCCGCGGCATTCATCTCCACGCTTGTTTCAACCTATCTGTTTACAGGAAAGTTTAAACGGTCTAAATGAAAACACCGCGCGTTTTGGTTGCGTTTAATACGCCGACAGCTTTTCCCGCAGACAAAGATTACACCGAAATATTCAAAGAAACGGATTGGCAGACAGAAGCGGATGTTGTCGCCGCTCTCAAAGAATTGGAATATCCTTACGCGCTTGCCGGTATTTACGATGATACACAGGCTTTTTTAAAAAAAGTGGAAGAGTTTAAGCCCGACGTCATTTTTAATTTGATCGAACGCTTTAAAAATAGCGCCGCGCATGAAGCTGATATCACGGCATTTTTGCGGTTGATCGGAGTTCCGTTTACGGGTTGCGGCGCGACCGCGATTACGCTTTGTAAAAACAAGGGCCTGGCCAAGCAAATTCTGACTTATCATCGCATTCGCGTGCCGCAATTTGTGGTTTTGCCCTATAAGAAAAAAATCCATCGGCCGAAGCGTCTGACATTTCCTATTTTTGTGAAGCCGCTTAAAGAAGAAGCCTCGGTCGGAATCTCGCAGGCATCGGTGGTTGAAACCGAAGCTCAGTTTCAAGAGCGCGTGCAATTTTTGCATGATACGCTCAATCAAGACGTGATCGCGGAGCAATTTATTGTGGGACGCGAAATTTATGTGAGTATTATCGGTGATGAGAGACTTGAAGTTTTTCCATTCCGGGAAATGGTTTTTTCACGCGTGGATGATGAAGATCCCAAGATTGCGACCTACAAAGCTAAGTGGGATGAGGCTTACCGGAAGAAATGGGGCATCAAAAACAAGTTTGCGGATGATCTGGACGGTGCGCTTGAAGATAAAATTAAAAAACTATCGAAAAGAATTTATCGCGCCCTTGGGATTCGCGGCGCGGCGCGTTTGGACTTGCGTTTGACGCCGGAAGGTGAAGTTTTTTTTATTGAAGCCAATCCGAACCCGATGCTCGCGAAAGACGAAGACTTTGCGTTATCAGCTCAAAAAGCGGGACTCAGTTATCCGGAGCTGATCCGCCGTTTGATTAATTTAACGCCCACCGAAGAAGAATAGGGGAATCCATGCGACATATTAATTTAGATTTAGTGCGCGTAACGGAAGCCGCGGCGATTGCCGCATCGGCCTGGATTGGGAGCGGTGATAAGTTAGCCGCGGATAAGGCCGCGACAGACGCGATGCGTCACCGGCTTAATCAAATGGATTTTTCTGGAAAGATTGTGATCGGGGAAGGAAAAAAGGATGAAAGCGACGGCCTTTTTGAAGGTGAAAAAGTGGGGCGTCTCGAAAAAAATCCCGATTCAAAATATTATGAAATTGCCGTGGATCCGATTGACGGAACGAGACCCACCATTACTGCGGGCCCTGAAGCCATGAGCGTTTTGGCAGTCGCGGAAGAAAACGCGCTTTTTTCGACCGAAGAGTTTTACATGAATAAGCTAGCGTATGGGCATGAAATTGCCTCCAAAGTGAAGCTCAGCATTGCGGATCCGCTGGGAGTCACCGTTAAAAAAGTGGCAGAGGCACTCAAGAAAGAAGTTTCAAAAATTACGGTGTGTATGTTGGATCGTCCGCGTCATGAGCATTGGGTAAAAGAGCTGCGCGCGTTAGGTGTTCGGATTAAATTGATTCAGGATTGCGACGTTTCCGGCTCGATCGCGGCTTGTTTGCCGTTCAGCGGTATTGATCTTTTGTACGGAATCGGCGGTGCGCCGGAGGGCGTGATTTCTGCCTGCGCGATCAAATGTTTGCGCGGCGGATTTCAGGCGCAAGTTTATAAAAAAGAAACATTGAAGCCTTCCGATGGAAGAATTCTAGAATCCGAAGATCTGGCCAAGGGACAATGTGTTTTTGCCGCGACGGGGATTACCAGCGGCAGTTTGCTGAAAGGAGTGCGTTATAAAGGTTCCTGGCCGATGACACACAGTGTTTTTATGCGTTCGGAAAGCTCCACGGTGCGTTGGATGACCGCGTACCATGGTAATTAACCGGAAATTAATTTTTTAATCTGCCGATAATCATTTCAATGAAATCATTTTTTAAAAACCACGGAAGTTCGCTTTTGCTGATTACCGGCGCTGCTGCCGGAATTATTTTAGGACCTTTGTTTCCGCGAGTTGCTGAAATTTTAAAGCCGTTCGGCACCTTGTGGTTGAATTTACTTTTTACCGCGGTGGTTCCGCTTGTCTTTTTTTCGATCAGCTCCACTATTTCTTCCATGACGGATGCCGAAAAATTCGGGCGTATCATTTTTTGGATGTTTGCCGTCTTTATTTTCGCGAGTCTGGTTTCATCAGTAATGATGCTGGGCGTTGTGATCGCTTTCCCTCCGTCCGCTCCGGTGCATTTAGCTTTAGTGAAAGGCGTTGAGATAGGGAATGTTTCCGCGGTACAAAAAATAGGAGACGCTCTTTCCGGCGGTGATTTTGTTGATTTGCTCAGCCGGAAAAACATGTTGGCTCTGATTGTCTTTTCGGGAATTATCGGGTGGGCGACTTTTGCAGCAGGAAAAGAAGGGGAATCGTTGCGCAAGGTTTTTGCTTCAGGCAATGCCGTGATGATGAAAGTCATTGGTCTTTTGATGAAAATCGCGCCGATTGGTTTATTTATTTATTTCGCTAATCTTGCCGTGCAAATGGGACCGCAACTTTGGAGTACTTACCGTGATGTGATTGTGATTTATTATCCCGTCGCATTTTTATATTTTTTTATTTTCTTTTCGCTCTATGCGCTTTGGGCCGGCGGCAAAGGTTATATGAAAGCATTTTGGGGCAGTATTTTAACACCGGCATTAACGGCTTTTGGAACGGGCAGCAGTTTGGCCACGATCCCCGCGAATATGCAGGCGGCGGATCA
>CAZSVD010000331.1:0-2391 GCA_964610145.1 uncultured bacterium
GAAAACTCGCGGACGGTTCATTAGTTATTGAGCGTGCGGATTATTTTGGCGGCAAAACAACTACGGTGGTAATGCAAGACGGAAGTGTAAAAATGGTGCATAGCAATGCCAGTGGCGTTGTCTTGAACAACCGTGAATTTAGCAATGATCAAAAATACTTGGTTTTGGCGAATGGAACTGTTTTGGCAAAAGTAGGTGATTACGAGGTTGCCTACCTAACAGATGGTGTTGTGGCGGTTCGCGGATCGCAGGTTAAGCTTGGTCTTAATGATCATCTTGAGATTGATTCTGTAACGGGTGACTTGGTTGTGCGTAACGGATTTAGCGGGCCGATTCGCTTGCGTATGGCTCAAAATGGAGATTGGACAGCGTTCGAATCTGTCAAGATTTCTGCCGGAGTCGCGATGGAATTACATGATGGATCCATAACTTTTTCAACATCACAAACGAGCATTGTTAATGACCACAATAATGTGACTGTTTTTTCGGGCTCGGAATCCTATAGCCAAGCTGAGCTCGCTCATTTTCATCTGAATACTGCGGGTGAGGCGGTTTTTGAGCTGACGGATGGCACTAGCAAAGCTTCTGTATATCAAACTCACCATGCAGATGGAACTGTCAGCTTTTCACGTGATGGACAGACCTACGGCGATTTACGATTCACGAACTTTGACAGCGTTGATCATATCGCGGCTGATGGTACGATTACCTTTACATTGGGAGGACAGACGGTTGCTCTTGCCATGACCGGAGTCATTAGTTTTGGCGGGGTTACGATGGATTTGGAAAATAATCCGGGCCGGATTATTGAGGTTGATAAGAATGCCGGAACGATGCGATTTGAAACCGATTCACGCGGCGGCTATGTTCTCGTGCACACAGACGGCCGCATAGATAATGCATTTTATGATGACGTTTCCGGAACTGTTATTGCTGGGGCGGCGTCAGTTCAAATGAACAGTGAAAAGAAATATGAATTATTGGCAGCCCGTCGAACAGCAAACAGTGCCTTGCTTTTTGTCGGAGAAAAAGTATTGGTTCGCGGCGACGGTACACTTCAAATGACTCATTCGGAGCAAAGCGCGCGTGCCGATGTTCACAAAGATGGCGAAGTTTTGGTGGTTGTTGATGCGGGCCAGTTTGAGCTGTTAAGGGATTCCAAGCGCTCCATGGTTGCCGCGGTGAATACCGGTGTTTCGATGACGCTTAACGGAAACTTGACCCAAACTGTCTATTCGGTTGAACAAATATCAAAAATGTTCGGAATGACAGCTTCCTTCGCAACCGCCGGATTGGTCAGCGCGAACGGAGAAGTTTCTCCTTATGTGCCACGTGTTGGTCTGAATAATTTGGCCGCAAATTTATTTCCGCATTATCAGGAAGGCACTCCCTCGATTTTTGTGATTGAAAATATGAATGCGGGTCGGCTTGATGAGCTGTTCAGCGAAGTCCGCAGTTTGCCCTACGAAGTTTTATTGGTGACGGTGGGAAATCAGGTTTTGCTTATTACCTCTTTTGAAACAGGTGTGGTCCGTGCAAGTAAAGAAGTCAAAGCGTTGCTTCAAAGTCGTCCCGAATTTAAAATTTTGAATTTTAATATTTCGCCTAACTCAGTGCTTGCAAGGCCTCAAGTTTTGCGAATTGGTGATGACCGCGACGCGGATTTGATTTTGCAGGGGCGGAGTTCAACCGGATTATTTATTACACGTGACGGTCGCTTTTTTATGGGTGTTCCGAATGCTTCAAGAACCGAATTGAGGATTAATGAAGTGACGGATCAGGCGGCTAAAGATCTCTTGCGATCCGCTTTGTTTATGGATGTGAATCAGGCTGAGCTGATTTATTCGCTGATTGCGGCTTCAGTTTCAGGAGATTTGACGATTCTTAGGAATGACAAGCTTTTAGCGACTTTGGTTGAGTCATATCCTTTGATCAGTCAGGCGCTGTTTCAGGTTGAATCAACGGTGAGTTTGAATTCGTCTCATAGTGAATCGGATGCGGCAGTGCTTTATCTTCTAAAATCAGCCCGCACCGCCTATCAACAAACGGAATCATTTAAAGATACGGGGCATGAAAAAACTGCGGGCATTCGGTTTAAATTCGCTCTTTTGCAAAACTTATTGGCCTTTGACACCGAAGTTGCCGCCCAAGCGCAGGGGGAAGAGTTTTTAGGTGCGCTACAAAGTTCGTTGTTAACGCAAGTTTTAGCTGATTTGAATGCGAATCCCAATGCTTATCCCGAGATGCTTAAATGGATTGAAACCCGGCTTGCGCGTCATGGTTTAAATGCGAATGAACTCTTCGAGCGTTATGCCGGAAATTTAAGCGAAGGTGATATTAAGAAAAATCATGATGCCTTGCTTAAATTGTTGGGAATTATGCTTTATGCGG